>JAKQGS010000450.1 GCA_029556045.1 Pseudomonadota bacterium
GCAAGGTCACATACCACCAGACGGGGTTGATAGAACGCCCCGATCATGTTCTTGCCCAGCGGGTGGTTGATGCCAGTTTTGCCGCCCACTGACGAATCAACCTGCGCCAACAAGGTGGTAGGCACTTGGACAAACGGAACACCACGCATGTAACAGGCGGCTGCAAAGCCGGTCATGTCGCCAATCACCCCGCCGCCCAAGGCAAAGAGAACCGTCTTGCGGTCGCAACCGTGCTGCAGCAGCGCATCGAAGATGAGGTTCAGGGTTTGCCAGTTTTTGTGCTCTTCACCGTCAGGGAGTTCAAGGGTATGAACAGCGGAATAGCGACGCTTCAAGGTATTCACCAACCGCTCCCCATACAGCGGACCTACTTTTTGGTTGGTAATAACAAAGGCTACGGACGAATAAAGGTCAGCCTCTACGGAATCCAGTTTATCCAATCCATTTGTACTAATGATAATTTCATATGAAGAGCATCCGAGATCGACAAAAATTGTATTTTTTGACACCATGCGTATCAATATCCATTTTCACTAAAGAAAAAGCAAACCCCGGACACCCGGGGTTTGCTTGATTTGATCAGCGCTCTTCCTCAAGACGCCAATACATCACATAGTCAATTCACAGTAACATCAACCGATGCACTTAGGCTTGGATTGTTAGCATCACGCACTGTCACAGTTACGGTTGCAGGCGCCACCAGGGGTGCAGTTACGACCCCACCCTTGATTGTCAGTACATTGCCAGCAACCGTTGCCGTGGCAAGTTGCGGGTTCGAAGATGTAACAACATAGGATCCCGAGCCACCCGTTATAACGACGTCGTTACTAGTTGCTTTATTGGTACCAACTTCCACATTAACAGACACATCATCATTTGGAGTAAGTGCTAGACCGGCCGTACCACAACCTGGCCCATTATCCTTGATGGTGATCTGAGCAATTCCCGTAGAACGCTTGGAGTCGACAACCGTCAAGGTCACAACCTTATCACCAGTAACGCAACGCGTACCGGCCGTGCCAGTGATAAGACGAACATTCGGATTGGTACGGCATACCGAACCATCGGGCCGCAGATATGTAGGATCGGAAGTAAATATACAAAACTCTCCCACAGCGCCAAAAACCGTGAAATCAATTGGCTGCGTATCATTTTCAGACACCGCTAAAGCACTTGGAGAAAAACGAATATTCGTCGTTGACACATTGATCTCGACCTCAACTTTCACCGTCTGTCCAGTAGCATCTTCCACGGTAACATCAAGCTCGTAGGCGAGTGAACCCACAATTTTAAGTTCGTCCCCCACGACTCTTGCAGAAATAGCGGAAGGTATACCACCCGCCACTTTATAGGGCGGCTGCCCACCTGATATTTTCGCTATCCCTTCGATACCAACCGGCATCAAGAGTTTTTCAGGAGAAATTCTCAATTCAGGTGCGCCAACATTAATTGCGATACCTTTGACACCATTTTCCGCTCCTGTTGCATCACGGATAATCACCTGTGTCTCACCTATTGCCACACCGATAATTTTCCATTGTTTACCGTTTGGCAACAACTCAACACGTGCAACATTGGTATTGGCCACATTCACCGTATAAGGCGCACTACCACCGCCAATATCAAAAGTACGTGCGGCATCTGTACCCACACCGATAGTAAGCACATCTGGCGCTGTAGTATAGAGATTTACGGGTTCCGGGGGATCTGTTTGTACATAAAAAGAAACCGCTTTATCGTCGGCATCACGGACAGTGACCTTGGTTTGCTTCGGGCCAGAAATCCAAGAAACAACAAACAAATCCTCAGCCTCGGTGTCACCTGTCTTAGCCCATGACAAACCCACAACACCGGTCTCTTCAACATTCACCAGATAACTGCGCTTCTCTGTACCGCTTGCACCACCCTTCGTGCGGCCACCAGTAATTTTGAACAAACGCCCTTGGTTTGCTTTGATTCTTACCGGATTGTCAAAAGTTCCCTCCCCAGCAGGGACATCCACCTTTAAAGGCAAAGTACCAGAGCCCTCTCCTGGCGAACCACCGCCCCCTCCACAAGCCATAACGAGAGAAACTAGGAATACGCAGAGATATCTATAAAATATTTTCATCTTTCAACCCATCTCAGTTAGAACTTTAACGAACAGATACTCGATCCGTAATGACTTTTGGTGTAATAAACACCAACATTTCTCTTTTTTTACTTTCTTTGTTCGTTGTTTTGAAGAGATTCCCCACCACCGGCACATCCCCTAAGAACGGAACCTTGGTGTCGCCTTCGGTCTCTTCAATTTCGAAAATCCCACCTATAACGACAGTCCCTCCATTTTCAACCAAGACCTGTGTCTTAATACGTTTTGTATTTATTGCTCGGACATTCTGCAATATTTCACCCGGGCTATCTTTATTAACAGTAAGATCCATGATGATGTTGCCCTCGGGAGTGATTTGCGGCAAGACCTCCAAGCGCAACACTGCTTTTTTGAATGCGATCACCGTGGCGCCGTTTGGAGCCGTTACCGGATAGGGAAATTCCGTACCCTGCTCAATTTCCGCCTTCGTCTGATCGGCGGTCACAACCCGAGGACTGGAAACCACTTTACCTTTACCATCTGCCTCCAGAGCAGAGATCTCGAGATTCAGGAATCTGTTAGCGGCAGAGTTAAAAATAGATATCGCAAAACTACTCGGATCATATCCACCAATAGCCTGCGCTGGAAGGTTGACAAAGTTTCCAAGTGGATTTGTAACTAGACCACCTGCCCCAGTACTTGCCACTGTGTTGCTATAGTTGGTACCAAATCCAATCCGATTACCACCATGGCTTCCGTATCCACCGTCCCCCCCCCGATTTGCCCGCAAATCGGTCGCACCCAGCCTCACCCCAAGCGATCGGCCAAAGGTATCCGAAGCTTCCACAATGCGCGCCTCAATCATCACCTGCCTCACCGGCACATCGAGAGAGACCAACAATTGCCGCACCTCTTCGAGCTTGGTCGGAGTATCCGTCACAAAAATCTGGTTGGTACGTGGCTCAGCAATCGCCGTTCCGCGTTCGGACAAGAAACGATTACTGGTGCTTCCAGAGCTCCCACTGGTAGATGTGATCTGCGCCACCATATCGACTGCTTTGGCATAGTTCAGCTGAAACGCCTGGGTGCGCAAGGGTTCCAACTTTTGAATGGTTTGCGCCGCTTCAAAGTCCTTCTTCATGCGCTCGTCAATTTCATCCTTGGGCGCAATCCACAGCACATTGCCTGTCTTGCGCATCCCCAAGCCTTTGGCTTCCATGATGATCTGGAGCGCTTGATCCCATGGCACATCTTGCAAACGCAGCGTCATTGCACCCGTGACCGT
>JAKQGS010000453.1 GCA_029556045.1 Pseudomonadota bacterium
ACCCCGCCATCCAGCGGGATCAGTTTGTGTTGCTCGGTGGCGGTCAGCTCAAACTGATCCCGCTGGATGGCGGGGTGCTGCGCGGCGGTTGGCAGATTCTTGACCCACGTCTCCGTCCGCTTAGGTTGTCCCATGTCCTCCCAGGGCCAGGTGGCGGGCATCGACTGGTAACCCGGCAGGAGTAGTAGCTGTTCCTGCAACTGCCGTTCGCGGGTCTGCGATTGGGCCAGACGCAGATGGCCATCCTCAACCGTGATGCGGATTTTGGTGAGTTCTTCTTCGGCGAGATAACCCTTTTTATAACGGGATTCCGCAATGGCGAGAGCCCGATCGTGGGAGGCATTCAAACGCTGTTGGATCGTACTCAGCTGCCGTGAGTGGATCTGCTCGATCAAAAGGCGGGCCAGCCGTTCTTCTTCACTTAACCGGACCTGTTGGCTTTGTGCAGATTGCGCGGCGATTTCTGCCTTTGCCCCCAGGCGTTCTGCCTCGGTGGCCCCAAAGCGGTAGAGGGGGGCCCGCATGGTCAGCTGCATCTGATTGCTGTACTGATCGTCCTGCATCTGGCGGGTCCCACTGGCGCTCACCGTCGGCAGGTGACCATGCAGCGATCCCTGGTTGCGGGATTGCACCGCCTGCTCCTGGCTCTGTTGCCCGAGGGTGACGGGGCTTTGGTTCACCATCTGCTGCAGAACCGACAGAAAAGGGGATGTTTCGGCGGCATGAACGGACATCGACCATCCGACAAGTCCCAGAAAGAGACTGGCATGCAAACTTCTATTCATGACATACCTCCCGACGAAATCATGGCGGCATCGTCCACGGCAGTGGGACGCTTGGCAAACTTCAGCATGGCCGCATGCAGGGCCGGCACCAGGAACAGGGTTAGGCTCATGGACACCCATAGGCCGCCACTCACCGCAATGCCGAGGGGCTGCAGGATCTTGCCGCCCTCACCAACCCCAAAGGCCACCGGCATCATCGCCAGAATTGTGGTCAACGAGGTGATCAGGATGGGACGCAGGCGTTTCTGCGCCGCTTCCACCACCGCTTCGAGGGGACTAAGGCCTTGTTGAAATAATCGTTTGGCGAAGTCCACCAGGATGATGCTGTTGGCCACCGCGATACCGTTCAGCAGGATGACCCCCAAAGCGGAGTTGAGCGACAGATTGCTCTGGAACACAAAGAGGGAAATCACCACACCGATAATCCCCAGAGGCACAGCCACCATCACCAGCAGCGGCTCCCACAGACTGCTGAACTGGATCACCATGGTGAGAAAGATCAAGGCGATGGACCAGATGATGGCCCAGGTCAGATTGTCGACGGCGTTCACCACATCCTGATCCGCCGCTTCCAGGGTGATGGCGGTGTTGCGGGGATTGCCAGGATCCTGCGGTAAGGGTTGATATTGCGCCAGGGTCTCCCGCAGTTGTATCAGAGCTTGTTCGACTTTTTTGGATGCCGCCTCTTTGGTGATGCTGGCGTCTTTTTCCAGACGTCCCTCCACGTAAAACAGAGCTCGTCCATTGATGCGATAGGTGACCGGCTCCTCCATCTTTTCTTCCACGGTGGCCAGTGCCTTGAGAGGGACAAGCTTGTCCTTTACCACCACGGGGATCGCCTCAACATCGGTGGCATTGCTCAGGGTCATTTCGTTCATGGCCAGTACAATCGGCGTTTTACGGTTGTTCACCCAAAAATTCTGGGCCCACCGTCCCGCGGTGGCTACCCGCATGAAATCCATCAGGTCTCCCGGTGTGAGGGATACCCCGCTGGCCCGTAGTCCCGCCCATTGGCTGGTGTTGGGGCGGATGAAAATTCCCGGGCTCAGTCGGTTGTTGGGGCCGGTGTAGATATCGTTGTAAAGTTTGAGTTCCCGCAGCGATTGGGCCACCTGCTGGGCGGCGGTGTATTGATCGCCGGCGGAGCCACCACGGACCGCCACGTATAGATCCGGTGGATCCGGAATCTTGAATTCACTGGGGTTCCAGGGAGTCACGTAATAACGACGCAGGGGATTGCTGACCAAAAGTTTCTCCAGTGTCTCAGACACCGCTTTGGATCGCCGTTTATCCTTCAGGATCAACATCACGTTGCCGCCATTGGACCAGTTGGTTTGGGAGAAGGTGTAAGCCACATCCTCCGCCACTGACTTCATGGCTTCCGCTTCGGTCTCTTGAATCACCAGATCCATCTGGGCGGAATTGGTATGCCCCTGCGTGCTAATGTTCACCATCACGATGCTGGTGTCTGGCTTACCCAGGATTTCCCGCGGCAGACGCGGCAGCACCCAAACCACCAGTCCCACCAGGAGTGCGGTGATTCCCAGATAACTCAGTCGGCGTAGGGTGGCATGGGTGATAAACCAACGCAGGGCGCGACCATAGGCGGCCTCCATGCGTTTTAGATATGGTTCAAAAGGGGAATGAGTGGGAGCAGAGTTGATTTCACGGCTCATCAGGTGCAGCCGGATGGTGGGCACCAACACCAGGGCGACGATAGCGGACAGACCATGGGAAAACACCACCGCTTTGGCCAGATCCCCCAGGATCGCATAGGAAAGGTCCGCCGTAAAAGCCAGCGGCATGAACACCACCAGGGAGGCAATGGTGGCGGCGATGACGGGAAAACGCACCTCCTTCACGGCCTGCACGATAATGTCCAGTTTTTCACTGCGATTCATGATTTTGCCGCGGTGCATCTCAAAGTGACGGAAGATGTTTTCAATCACCACCACCGAGGCATCCACGTTCATACCAGCTGATAGCGCCAGTCCTCCCAGAGAAATCAGGTTGAGGTTCATGTCGAAGATGCGCATCAGGATAAAGGCCAGCAGCATACTCAGCGGGATTTCCAGGGCGGTGGTGGCGACGTTGCGAAAACTGCCAATAAAGACAAACAGCACCAGCATCGCCAGCGAGGAGCCGATGAACACCTCGTGCAGGACGTTGCGGATGGCGGAGCGGATGAATTCCAATGGGTCGATCAGGATGCGGCGTTTGATATCGGGGGGAATCTCCTGACTCAACGCATCGGTGGCGGCGATGATGTCTTCCGCCATGCGTTTGATATTGCCCCCGGGTTTGGGGCTGGCAAAGAGGATCACGCTGGGAGCACCGCTGGTGCGGATAAACTTCTGGTTGGTGGTATTGGGGCCAAAGCTGATGCTGCCAATATCCGCCAGTGAGACGATTTTGCCGGTTGGGGTGAGGATCGGCAGACTGGCCAGATCCTCCAGGGTATTGGCGCTCCGGGGCATCTGGATCTGCACCACCCGGTCGTTGACGGAGATATTGCCTCCCTGCCGTGTATCCAGAGCGGAACTCAGGGCGCTATCGATGTGGCGGGGCAGCAGTTGATAGGCCGCCATTTTTTCGGGATAGAGGCGAATGCGGATTTCATTGCTGCGGGGGTTCCAGAGTACGGCTTCGCGGGTATCCTGGATCTTGGCCAAAAGCGGCGTGATGATCGGGTCCAGGATCTCATGCACTTCCTCCGGGGAGCGGGTATCGCTGGCGTAGGAGATGGCCAAAAACCCCTGGCCCTCGTTATTCATGCCCACGTTGGATCGACGACGGGCCTCTTCCGGCAGTCGTTCCCGGAACGAACTCCAAGCGATTTCGGTTTCCTGCTGAGCCTGCTCGGGGTCATCACCCCATCGATAGACCACTTCGATGGAAGCGCCATCTCTCCAGTATTCCGACTCCACTCGCGTGACGGTGGCATGGGGCTTGGCGATAGCCCCAAGGGCGGACTCCAGTTCTGCGCCCATAGAGTCGCGAAACTCGGCGCTGGTCATCGAACCGTAACTGGCCCACACATGAACCACCGGCCGCATGGAGTTTGGGAACAGGGATACCGGCAGACGGGTGCCGGACCAAATACCGATCAGGGCCAGTAACCCCATGATGAGGTATACCCGCAGGGGGGAGGCATAGAGTTTTTTCATTTAGCAGCGACCTCGGGAACTTTCACCGTGACGGCATCGCCATCCGCGATATAACCATTGGCCCGGGTGATGACCCGCATGCCGGGTTTGAGGCCCTGGGTGATTTCAACCTTGCCGTTTTTCTTGGGACCCAATGTGACGGGTACATATTTAGCTTTGTCCGCTTCCACCACCCGCACCACGGTTTCCGCAGCTTTTTGCACCACGGCGTCCTCCGGCAGCAGAATACCGCTGCGGGTGCCAATGATCACCCGCACCTGTCCCAATAGACCTGGGATCAGCGGGGTCTTGGTGCCGGTGCTGGTGAGTTCACAGGTGCCGGTTTGGGTGAGGGGATCGATCACGGGGCTGATGCCAGCCACCTTGAGGGGGATTTTTTCCGTGAGGGCCGGTGCACTTAATTCCGCCTTCATGCCGGCAGTGATGCGGGGGATATCACCCGCCGCCAGTTCGATCACCACCTTGTGGGTGGAGGGATCAGAGACGGTGCCCATCTTGGTGCCACGGGTGACGCGTGCGCCGGGAGTCACTTCGTGAGCCACCACCACACCGGCGATGGGGGACGGCACCGATACCGGCGCATAACTATAAGCGGGGTCGGCGTTTTCCACCACGTAGAGGGCTTCGCCTCGTTTCACCCGCTTGCCCAGGGGGGCCACGATGCGGGTCACCACCCCCTCCCACTCGCTGACGATGGGCGCCATATTGGTCACCTCAACGCGGCCGGGATAAAGAAGGGTTTCCTGGATGTCTTGGGGTTTTACGTCCTCCACCAGCACGATAGGCGGCTGTTTGCTTTCCGCCATGGCCAGGGAAAAAGGGCTGAGGGTTGTCGCCGCAAGGGATGCGACAAGTATGAAAAACGAGCGTTTCATAGGGACCTCTTTAAAGTTGGAGCCTGATATTAAATGATTGTTAATAAATATTCAATGAAAATCATAGAAACATAACGATTTTGAGCCATTTTTCAACGAACACACCTTTGATGCGGGGTGCGGAGGGTTTGGATGCGGTGGTTGAAAAAAAAGGTGGGTTTGGGGGGGGGTGGCCTTGGGAGTCGAGAGGTTGTGATTTCTAGATCTTTTAAATAGCTGGGATTAAAAAGAAAGATCACCCACGCGGATGATAGCCTCTATCGAAGCCCTCCCGAAGGAATCGGCCCCGTGCTCACGGCGGCCGAGGCGGTTATCGGACTTTGATGATGATCTTCCCGCGCACCGCCCCCTCGACGAGCGCGCGCATCGCGTCGGGCAGCTGCGCGAGCGGGAAGGAGCGGTCAATGATGGGCTTCAGCCGTCCGTCGTTCGCGAGCGCCGCGAGGCGCTCCATTGGCTCGAAGTGTTCCTTCGCCATCAGCATCACGAACTTCTGTTTGGTGAACGGGGCAATCACCGCGGCGGCGAGCTGGCGCTCGAAGCCCGCGGTCCAATCGCCGCCGTGCTCGCCGCCGACGAAAACGAGCACGCCGTCCGGTTTGAGCGCGCCGCGCAGGCGAGAAAGGGGAGTGTTTCCACCGATGTCGAGGATGATGTCGTACTGCTCGGTGAGAAAGTCATCGCGCGTGTAGTCGAGGGCGTGGTCGGCTCCGAGTGAGCGCACGAGGGAGACTTTGGAGCGGCTACTCACACCAGTGACCTGCGCACCCATCGCCTTGGCGATTTGCACCGCATAGGTGCCGACGCCGCCCGAGGCGCCGATGACGGCCACACGCGCGCCGGGACCGACATTGCCGGCCTGGTCGATCGCCTGGAGCGCTGTGCCACCGGAAACGGCGAGGACCGCTGCCTCATCGAAGGAAAGCGACGCAGGTTTGTGCGCGAGCTTCTCCTCCAGCGCGGCGGCGAACTCGGCGTATGAGCCCTTCGCGATTCCGAACACCGCGTCGCCGACCTTGAAGCGAGTCACGGCGGCGCCGACTTCGACCACGGTGCCCGCGACGTCGAGCCCCGGCACCGACTGTTTCGGCCGGCTGAAGCCAAAGCCCATCACCCGCATCAGGTACGGCCGCCCGGTCATCATGTGCCAGGTGCCGCGGTCGAGCCCGGCCGACTCGACGCGCACCAGCACCTCGTTGGTGGCGATGCGCGGGCGCGGAATCGGGCGGAGCGAGAAGACCTCAATGCCGCCGTAGGCAGTTTGGGTGATGGCCTGCATGGTCTCGGTGTGTTCCACCGACTTCGGGCTGGCGACGGTGAGGCGGGAGGAATGTGCAGTAGGGTTCATGGCGTTCTCCACTTGGATCTTATGTCGTAAGCCTTACCATGTAAGCTTGTCAAGTCGATGCGACGAAGTCCATGCACGAGGACTCTGCGACTCGCGATCCCACCACCGCTCGTTTATCCACCGTGGGAAGGACGAAATATGTGTGTTGGCGCTACAATCGATTATCGCACGGCCATTTCCAGCAGTTTTGTATGGGCTGCTTGTCAACTCGTCAAATTTACGGCATAATTAACGAGTTAACTGGCGGAGAGTGTAAAGTATGGAAATAAAACGAAAAATATGTTCCCCAGAGAAATCTTTTTTTCTTTTTGGCCCACGAGGCACGGGTAAATCGACCTGGTTAAAAAAGGAATTTCCCGACGCCAAGGTCGTTGATCTATTGCGATCCGATCAGTATCTCGACCTCGTTAAAAAACCTGAAAAACTCCGCCAGATAGTAACGGCTCTTCCGGAAGGAAGTTGGGTTGTTATTGACGAGATTCAAAAGCTTCCTATTCTGTTGGACGAGGTCCACTCGTTAATTGTCGACTATAAAAATCTCTATTATTTTGCTTTGACCGGATCAAGTGCACGAAAGTTGAAGCGAGGCCAGGCTAATTTGCTAGCGGGACGGGTGCAGACACATAATCTCTTTCCGTTGACCTTGGATGAGTTAAGTGGATTGAATATTGACTGCGAGACCCTTCTGAAGTTTGGTTCACTTCCGGAAGTCATTACTCACACGCGGGAAATGGACCGCATTGAATTTCTTGAGAGTTATGTGCAGACGTATCTTAAAGAGGAAATTCAGGTCGAGACAAAAGTTCGGGATCTTCTAGGATTCGCAAGATTTCTCGATGTAGCCGCTATTATGAATGGCCAGCAGTTGAATCTGAGCAATATAGCAAGGGATGTTGGCCTGGCGCGATCAACAGTGCAGGGGCATTTTTCAATTCTTATTGATACTTTGTTGGGCACGTTGGTGGACGCGTATCAGCCACGAGCCAAGGTTAAGGAAGTCAGTTCGCCAAAGTTCTATTTTTTTGACACCGGTGTTGTAAATGCTCTTAAGGGGACTTTGCGCTCCCCCTTGGAAGCGCAAGATCGGGGCTATCTAATGGAAACCCTATTTTTAAATGAACTCCAGGCTTTTGTATCTTATGGAAGACTGGGGGGGCGCATTTACTACTGGAGGACCGCGGATGGTAATGAAGTCGATTTCATTTTGAAGTTGGGGAATGAGGTCTACGGTTTTGAGGTTAAATCAAGTTCTGCGTGGAGGTCCAGTTACAACTTCGGATTAAACACCCTTTTGGAGTCGAAAAAAATCAAGAAGGGTTTCGGTATCTATCTTGGTGAACATGTTCTTAAGTATGAAAATATCACCGTCGTGCCACTGACCCAATTTGCGGAGTTGTTTAGGAGAGAGTTGCTTGAATCAAGTCGCTGATCAGGACTCAGGCAAGTAAGACAATCAAACCTCCTTGTTCAATTACCTATACTGGAATGACAACTGGTGTTCAATCGGCGGGAGCGTGGGGATTAGGGAATGGTTCCCATAATCTCTTCATCAGTAATGATGGTCTC
>JAKQGS010000003.1 GCA_029556045.1 Pseudomonadota bacterium
ACTCCCTTAAATTCTTCGCTACTGGGAGGATTCTCGCCGATAATAATGAAGTAGGTATCGATAACTGATCTGATTCTCCGGATGCGTTCTACAATATTGCATAAATCAATATAGATTTTTGCCGCTAGCTCACGACTATCCATATAGAGTGCTTACCTCAAATAGTCGCGGCAACGGCAGCTTTAGCTTCTTCAGCTGTGTAACCAATCTCTATTAATGTCCGGATAATCGTTTCGTTCGAAGGACCTTTGTAGGTTCGAATCTTATCTTTATCTTCGCCGTTGATTCGGGAAGCGTACTCCTTCGCCTTCTGAAGTTCCTCTTCAAGAGACCTATTTACTGGCAAATTTTTTGCTGCGCCCATTTTAGGAGACTCCTCACCTCTGGTTTCCATCAAATGCTCTCCCAATTCTTACATCGGCAACTAATTTACAATTCTTTAAAAAAATTTTATATAAAATCATTTAGTTTTAGTCTATATTAATATGGTATTCAATAATAAAATAATATGACTAAGCCACATAGAATGCCTTTGGCTAGGAGAATCAATGTATTAAGCCAGGTTTCAAAACTCACTCCTATCGTAACCGCGCCGGTCATTCCGGTACCCTGAAGTGGACTCATTTGACCGCACACTCCGTACAATATTAAATCATTCACGGAGGTTAGGAAATGGCACGCAAGAAAACAAGAAAAAGTTAGGTGTGTTTGCTCCCAACAGCTCCGATTGCTGGCATCCCCGACCAGTTTGACGGTGGTGGTTGATCCTTAGAAGTCAGGGGGATGCGATCACATAAAAGCGATGGGGTCGCGGCAATCCCTCGGTGGTTAAATGAGGGTTTGCCGGATCGATATATTCCGCCAGGCTGCGAATGGGGGCCCAAGGGGTGCGCCGCTGCTCTTCGGTGGAGAGTTCTTCATGGTAAATCACATTCACCTTGCGAAAGTTGGAACGCAGCAGCCACGTCTGCAGGCAGGCCAGAGTGGGCAGATACCAGATGCCCTTGGCTCCGGCGTATCGTCCTGGGGGAATCAGGGCCACCGATTCTTCGCCGGGAATCCCCTGACAATCGATGATCACCCGGCCTTTTGGTGCCAGAGCCTCTTTGATCTTCAGTAGGATGCCCACCGGATCGGGAAAGTGATAGAGTATGCCCAGGCAGAAGATCGTGTCAAAAAATCGGGGAAAGAGGTCAATGTCTTCAACCCCCAGCATTTCCAGATGGGTGTTTTCCAGCCCGGCATAACTGTTGAAGAAATCAAAGGTTAACTTGTGTTTGGCAAAGGGTTCAAACCCCACCACCAGATGGGGCTGATGGGTCGCCATGCGGTACATATAGTAGCCGTTGTGGCAGCCGATATCCGCCACCTTTTGGCCCCGCAATGAGTCCAGGTGCGGTTCAATCCGTTGCCATTTCCAATGAGACTGCCATTCGGCGTCGATCAGGGTGTCAAATAGGCGAAACGGTCCCTTTTTCCACGGTTTTAACGCATCGAGAAGTTCTTTCATCCGGGTTTGCTGGTCTGAGGAAAGCTCCGATGCACGACCGATTTCGATACAGTCCTGATCCGCCAGCACATGAGACGAACGAAAGCGGGGTAGGGACTCCATCAGATGACGGATGCGTTCCCACACCGGTTGCTGGATAGCGGCCTCACGGAGACGGCATCGCTCGCCAATGAGATCGAGGGGAAGGCGTTCGGCGTAGGGTCTGAGATAATCGATGGGCGATGCGGACTGAGGAGTCACCGGGAGGAGTCTCCCTTGATGGCCACCAGCGTGATGAAGTTATTCCATTTGAGCAAGGACTCCACGTGGGTAAATCCCGCTGCCCGCACCATGTCCTTAAGCTCATCTTCCGTTAGAGGCACCAGCACGTTTTCCAGCGCTTCCTTTTTGCGGGCGATTTCGCGCTGACTATACCCCTGGCGGTACTTGAATTCTTCGTAAAGGGCGGTGGTGGTCTCCTGAAATTCCGGATGGGGACTGCGCACCTTCTCGCTCAGAAACAAAATGCCACCGGGAACGCTGGCCTGAGCAATGGACTGGAGCAGGGTGCGGCGTTTTTTGATTTCCATAAATTGCAGGGTGTAGTTGAGGATCACAAACGATGTGGCCTGCATGGCCACTGGCTGGCGTCCGCCTGCACCAGGGAGACCTCGTGGATGCGACCGATCTCCACCAGCTTGATGCGGGCCTGTTCCAGCATGGGTGCGGCCGCATCGATGCCGGTCAACCGCGCGCCGGCCGTCAGGGAACGTCCCACCAGCTCCAGTGTGGTGCCGGTGGAACAGCCGATATCATATAGGGTGGTGCCGGGTTGATAATGGCGATGGGCCCAGGCGGCAGCATATTCCGTCACGCGATCATAAAGGGGAATCGAGCGGTGGACCATATCATCAAAAACCGCTGCCACCTCTTCGTTAAAGGCAAACGGTTTGGGAAAGTGTTGCCCCGCGAAAATCCGATCCTCCTGACCGAGAAGTTTGAGATTGGACGGATTTTCCATACCCTTGGTCCTTTGCCGATGGGAGGCCTGGCGACAGCCGTGGAATGGGGAGCTATACCACGAACCCCCGCAACCCCTCAATGCCTGCCCGTTGGTGTAGGAATTGACCCATGGGAGAGGCAAGGCGGGACAAGCCCGGGATTCCCCCGGACTTTTCAGTGGGGAACTTTCACCTTTGACCGGCGGGACCGCTTGGATTAGAAGGGGAGGGCAAGGAGATGCCAATGAGCGATTTTTTAAGCGAGAGTCAAAGGCGCG
>JAKQGS010000006.1 GCA_029556045.1 Pseudomonadota bacterium
CATCACCGTTGAAAATGGTGAAGATCGAGGCTGTCAGGCCGATGACCGCAGCCACGGTGATGGAGCGTTTGGCCATCAGCACATGGCGTTTCCGGAGCAGGTAATAAGAGGAGATCGAGATGATAAACAGGGCCGCCATCAATATCGACGAGCTGGTGGCATGGGTGAATTTGTTGATCGCATAGGGCGAAAAGGCCACCTCGATGAAGTTTTGCATCTCAAAACGGGCGATGTCGGGGTTGAAGGCTTGGCCGACCGGATACTGCATCCAAGCGTTGGCCACCAGAATCCAGACAGCCGAGAGGCTGGAACCCACGGCAACCATCCAGGTAGAGAAGAGGTGGAATCCCCTGGAAACTCGGTTCCAGCCAAAAAACATCACCGCAAAAAAAGTCGCTTCGATGAAAAAGGCGAAGATTCCTTCAATCGCCAGCGGCGCCCCGAAAATATCGCCAACCATCCAGGAGTAGTTTGACCAGTTGGTGCCGAACTCGAACTCCATGATGATGCCTGTGGCCACTCCAATGGCGAAGTTGATGCCGAACAGTTTCATCCAGAACTTGGTCAACCGTTTCCATTCCTCATTGCCGGTCTTCACGTAAATGGTGTGATAGAAGGCGATGATCCAGGTTATGCCCAGGGTCAGGGGCACAAACAGCCAGTGGTACATCGCGGTGAGGGCAAACTGGGCGCGAGCCCAGTTGACCATGCCGAGGTCCAGGTTTTCGATCATTGTTTTTCTCCTTTAACGGGGTTGGTATAGCCTTGGGCCGGCTGGGTCAGCTGATCGATGACGTAGTCCGCCCGTTGTCCATCGGTGGAAAACTGTGTTGCCAGAAAATCAGGAAAAAAGAAAAATTTCAACACAGCAAAGAGAATAAAGACCTTGATACCAATAATTTTCCAGAGGGTGCGTCCCACCGTCATCCGGCGAAACCCGTCCCGGTAGAATTGAAAGATGCGGATCGCAAGCCCTGGTCGGGAGGTTTGGGGCGTGGTCATTGCGGTTCTCCTGGCGGTGTCTGGATCTCAAGGTTTGGCGGCAAAGAGCGATCACACAGCGGATGGCGTCTTCAGCGGCACGGGTTCCTTCCATGGATCAGCTCGATTGGTTGCCGGTTTCACAACGAACTGTTTTTTAAATCCATTAAAATTAATGAGATAAATATGATATCATTAATGAAATTGAGATTGATTGTCAATCTTGAAATAGTCGCCTCCTGCCAGGGGCACGAGCACAGGGTTTCGCGCGTGGCAACCCGCTGCGGATCTGATCCGTGTGGCACGGCATCTTGCCTTTTCTGTGGTGAGAGGTCGGCAGAAAGGGGAAATCCGGGGCGATGCGGCAGAGCCCCCTGCGCCTGCCGCATCGCCCCGCTTGGCCGCAAGTCAGGCGGAGTGGTGGATATTCTGTTTTTTAAGCATCCGATCGCGGCGCAGACCCATTTCGATCATGTCCGTCAGGTAGGTATCAGCCCGGTCAAGGTAAAAGGAGAGGGCCTTGGCAAA
>JAKQGS010000021.1 GCA_029556045.1 Pseudomonadota bacterium
CGCGCCTGTTGCGCCAGGGCGCTCAAGGCAGCCGCATCCAGCTCCACAATGACCCCAGTGGGATTGTGCCGCTCCTTCTTTTGCCGCTCCCGCCCCATCGTGACCCCCGTTCGCCACTGAAAACCGGGCGCAATACCGAAGTTCGGTTTTGGCCTCTGGCACCATTTTAGGGAATTCAATTGTCCGTGATGTTTTTTCTAATGTAACAAAGAAGTCGCCCCCACTCAATGGTTTCAACCATAGGATGATAAAAAAAATGGCAGGGATGGATCGACAACACTTTGAGGACCTGTTTCGCAGCGTGCGGGAATCCTGTTCCCCGGCTATCTGGTCCAAAGGGGTTGAACTAGCGCGACGGGATGCGGTTACGGGCGATCGAGAAGATACCGAGGAAGTGGCACTGCGGGTGTTAAACCACGAGACCGCGGTGAGCGCCCAGGTCTCACTGTGGCTGACCGACGGGGATTGGACCTGCAGCTGCCGGGGGGCCGACGATCCTTGCGCCCACGTGGCCGCTGCCGTGATCGCCATGAAGCGGGCCTTGGAACAGGGGCAAAGTCTCCCCCAATCCAAAAGTGCAGGGGGACGCCTTGGGTACCGCCTTTATCGCACGGATGGGGCTCTATCCTTTGAGCGGGTCATCCTGCAGGATGGGCGGGAGTCGCCGCTGGAGGTTCCCCTCAAAGCGGTGGGGGAAGGGCGCAGCCATCTCCCCATTTCGCCGACCACGGATGATTACGGCATTGAAAACGCCCTGGGGAGCGATCGCCGGGGAATCCTGCGGCGGGAAACCTGGGTCCCCTTGTTGACTCAACTCAGCAAAGGAATGGACATCACCCTGGACGGCCAACCCGTGCGCTGCTCTCCCGATGGAATGGGACGGCGCATTCGGATCGTCGATGAAGCTCCTTTGGTGCGTTTGATCAGCGAATGGGATCCCGCCATTCAGGAGCGATTCAGCAACGGTGTGGTTTTAACGCGCGATGGGGTTTTGCACCCGCTGGCGGAACCCCGGGAGTTATCACCGACGGAATATTCCATCATCAAGTCTGGTCGCACGGTTGGACCGCAGCTTTTTGGTGAGCTGGTGGGGGAGATCCTGCCGGCCCTGCGCAAAAAACTGCCGGTGGTGGTGGAAAGTCGACTGCTGCCGCAGGAGGTGGATGAAGCTCCCCGCCTGGAAGTGGAGCTGCTCGCTCTGGACGATCGACTGGTGGTGACCCCATCCATTGTCTACGGTGATCCTCCCGTAGCCAAGGTTTGGGAGGGTGTACTGAAACCTCTGGGGCGGCAAATCCCGACCCGCGATCTGGCGACAGAGCACCGACTGGCGGACCAGTGCCGGCGGGACTTCGGTCTGGAAGCCGGCCATTCCCAGGTGTTCCGGGGCATCGCCGCCGTCGAGATGCGGGAACGACTCATGGGCCGTCGGGGTCATACCCACTTTGTGGGGGACGGTATCACCGCCTTTGCCCGGCGTAAGCCTCTACAGGTGCAGGTCAACACCAGTGTTGATGACGTCAGCATTCAATTTATCAGCGATGACGGGTCAGCATCGGTTGATGTGCAACGCGCGTTGGATGCCTGGGAGCGGGACGAGCCTTTGGTTCCGTTGCGGGACGGTGGCTGGGCTCCCCTGCCAAAGGACTGGCTGCAGCGGCATGGGGCCGCACTGCGGGGTTACCTGCAGGCCCGCCAGATGCTGCCGGAAAAATCCCCTCTGCAAAAGATGGCCCAGGTGCAATTCCTGCAGGACACCGGTTTTACCCCGTCGCCGGCCTTGCTGCAATTTGCGGAGCTGACCGCCTCACAGATGGTTCTGCCAACCGCCATTCTTCCAAAGGATCTAACCGTCGCTCTGCGCCCCTACCAGCTGGAAGGGGTGGCCTGGTTGCAGCAGATGCGTCGTCTGGGTCTGGGAGGACTATTGGCAGACGATATGGGCCTGGGAAAAACCCTGCAAACCATGGCGGTGTTTCTCGGACCCGCTTTGGTGGTGGCCCCCACCAGTGTGCTCCCCAACTGGGAACGGGAGCTGCAGCGCTTTCGTCCCGGACTGCGGCTCCATCGGTATTATGGTCAGGATCGCCGCTTCAATACGGATGCCGATGTCACCCTCACCACCTACGCCATCCTGCGTTTGGACACGGAAAAACTGGCGGAGCAAACCTGGGACACCATCGTGCTCGATGAAGCACAAGCCATTAAAAATCCCCAGAGTCAGACCGCGCAGGCCGCTTTTGCCCTGCGGGGAGGTTTTCGTGTTGCACTGACGGGCACCCCGGTGGAAAACCGGCTGGATGATCTGTGGAGCCTGTTTGCCTTTATCAATCCTGGTTACCTCGGCCCGCTGAAGGAATTTCGCGAGCATTTTGCCCGCCCCATCGCCCAGGGGGATACGGACATCGCCCGGTATTTGCAACGGCGGATCAAACCGATGGTGCTGCGGCGCATGAAACAGGAGGTGGCCCGCGATCTACCACCGAAAACCGAGGCTGTCTTGTTTGCGGAGCTTTCCGCCGCTGAGAGATCCCTTTATGAGGCCATGGAACTGGCGGCCCGCCGCGACGTGCTGGCGGCACTGGCGCAGGGTGGATCCGTCATGGAAGCGCTGGAAACCCTGTTACGCCTCCGTCAGGCCGCCTGCCATCCCGCTTTGTTGCCGGGACAAGATCAGGCGGCGGCTACATCCGGAAAAGTGGAGCTGCTGCTAGATAGATTGGGAGAGGCGGTGGCGGAAGGCCACAAGGCCCTGGTGTTTTCTCAATGGACCCGCTTTCTCGATCTGGTGGAGCCCCACCTGGCTGCGGCGGATATGAAGTTTTTGCGCATCGATGGACAAACCCGCGATCGTGATGCGGTGGTGCAGGCCTTTCAGCGGAACGATGGGCCACCGGTGCTGCTGATGTCCCTCAAAGCGGGCGGGGTGGGTTTGAACTTAACCGCTGCTGACCATGTGTTTATCCTGGATCCCTGGTGGAACCCCGCGACGGAAGAGCAGGCGGCCGATCGCGCCTATCGCATCGGCCAGGACAAGCCGGTGTTTGTGCATCCTATCGTGAGTCTGGGCACCATTGAAGAGCGTATTCAGATTCTGAAAGAGCGCAAACGGCATCTGGCGGATATCCTGAAACCCGGAGTCGGTGAATCGGCAGCGGCCTTGAACCGGGAGGATCTGCTAATGCTTATCGGCGGGGCATAAAACTGCGGATAAAATCTTCTACTTCGGGGACGCGGTAGGGCTTGTAAAAGATGCGCAGGAAGTGGTTTTGGGGATGAACTTCCATGTCCCCCGTGATCATAGCCCGGGGAATGCGCGGGTCCAATTGCCCGGCTACCCGATCACCGCTGGTATGGGGCAAACGAAAGTCGAGAAAGATCAGATCAGGATTGAAAGCTTCAACCTCCGCCAGAAATATCACGGGATCAATCTGCGTCCAGATCTCAATGTCCGGCGCCTCGAAGTTGTCACGAAAAACTTCGCAGATGGCGGGATCATCATCGAGGAGAGCCACTTTAAACGGCATGTCTCACCTCCTGCGGGAGAGCAAACGAG
>JAKQGS010000024.1 GCA_029556045.1 Pseudomonadota bacterium
CAAAGGTCACCAGAAATTTTGATCCGGTCACAGTGCCAGCTGCACCAAGAAATTTGATTTCCACCGATCTTCCTCCTTGAAGCGTTATCACCTGCATGATGGCCCGACAACGATTCTTCATTACCATTCCGTATGTCACAGTCCCTGTGCCAGGCGAACAGGCTGGGCACAACTGGGCACAACTGCCCCTAACATACTCCAAAGATTGAAATAATAAAACCAAGGGTTGTCCTAAAAAGCCCCTGGTTCAGACCTGGTTCATTGCGTCGGTGCGATTTACGGTATTGTTACAACCTCAAAGGCAGGACTGAGGTTGCAGGCAAACACCCACCAACCAAGGAAAATCTGCCGTTTTATCAAATAGATGATGATTCGTCTCAAGTTTTGCCCCGTTCCAACCGATAGGGAATATCGAATGATCGTCAATGAGGAGCGCTTTATGAGGAACCTGCCGTATTTCGCCATCATGGCTACACTGATCGCACTTTCAGCCTGCCAGAGAGGTGGCGGTAAGGGCATCAACGTCGGCGCATGCAATCCTTCCATGAGCGTGCAAAATTGCCCCAAACCAGGGGATACGGCCAGCACGCAGAAGCAGGGTGATGTCTATGAACGAATAGGCGGCAGCGGCATCGACACACCTGCCGGTTCCGTGTTAGGAACCGGCAACGAACAAACTGGGAGTGAAACCACCGAGCCCGTAGTTACCGACGGTGACCAGACCGCTGAACAAACCGAAAAAGAAACTCTGCCAGAAGTAAACACACCTCCGGCGGATCCAAACGATGTTCCAGAAGTTAAAACGGAAGAGTTTCCCAAGGTGGAACCTCAACCAGCGGCAGAAACACCTACGGAAAAGACAGCAACAACTCCTGCAGCGGTGACTCCCCCTCAGGTTAAATTTTTAATCGATGGCGCTCCGTCTCTGGCAAACCTCAAAGTCTCGTTTTCTGAAACGACTGTCACCAACTTCAAATACGCCGCCGATCCTAACCAATCGGTACAAAAGTATGCTTTTAATAATGCGACGCAGATGCATGAAGCAACCTATCTGAAGGTCACCCTCAATTATACGTTTGATTTTGATGGGGCAACTTGCAAGGGAGATGTTCAAGTAGAAGCTCCCGACGATTCGGAAGGCACCATTGGATATACCACGTGCACCAAATAACGAAAAATTCCTAACACTTCAAATGGGTGATCTATGAAAAAGTATCAAATAAGTCATAAAACGGTCTCCCTCACCGCTATATTTATTATGGCAATGGCCACCTACGCGTGCCAACAGGAAACTCTTTCGCACGGAAGCGAAGATCTTTCGGGTGGCGTTCAATACCGATTGCTTCACGGTGCCAACACAGAAAAGGGCAACCAGGACATCATGCTGGTGTTCCCCGATACCGCCGATGGGTTTCCGGCAAACGGCCAGCTGGCACCACGCCTGGTGGGTGAGGTGGAAATCGTGTTTCAAAAGTCTGAACCCAAACAGCGGCCGGATAGCGACATCGAGTTTGACCAGTTTATGCCGGTTGTCGTCGACAAGTCTGGCTCGTTTCCTCTCGCCATAAAAGAGGCAAACTTGGTTATCGAACAGGCTTTCGATCCGAATTTCGGAGTTGCTGAGCCTGCTGCGACAAACGAACAACCCCCAACCGCCGCTCAGACGACTGTGCCACCAACGACACCTGCCCCGTCAGCTCCGGCGACAGCCCCTGCATCATCGGCGCAAACCGCGCCCGCCGCTCAGGCGGGAACTGAGGGCGCTTTTGATGATGCACCTGTAGGTACGGGGTTACGTGGATTCTTTGCCAATGGACCTGTGGCCCCAACCAGCGCTCCAACAAACAACACACCAATGCCAACATCAACATCGATGGAGACCGTACCAGCGCAAACGGCAACTCCCACGGCGACTCCCACGGCAACTCCTGCGACACAGCAGCAAACACCGGCAACCGTGGAAAACGTTGGCAAGATGCCAGAGTACTACCAATGCAAGCTATCACCAGTGCAGCGCGCCAGCAAATTTGGAAATCCAGGTTTGTCTTTGGATTGTACGAAGATTGCCGTTTCAAGCTTTGCGGCACTATGCGCCAGCGTGGCGGAACTGAACAAAGTTGATCCGCAGTTTTCAACCGACGGCAAGCAATGTATGATCAACGGTAAAAACTATAACTCTATGGAAGGTGGGCTGAATAGTCTGAAGCGCGAGTATAACAGAATGCGCCGATAGTATTATCCACCCTAAGATTTCATCTTGATCCACGACCAGTTACGACCAGCTGCCGCCCCATCCCGGCGGTAGCTGTGCCACTTTCCATTGCTATCTCTGGTACTCATTTGCATAACCGTCAGGTTCACCGGATTCAGTCCAAGGTTCAGCAGTTGCAGGCTTGCGCCCACAGCCAGGTCAAGATGCCACCGATCGTTTCGCCCTTTCACGATCGCCAGGTAGTGGGCACTTGGATCTACTGAAACAGTACTGTTTAAAAAAGCATCCATCACTTCAGGCCCCACTTCAAAATCCGCCACTCCAATCGCCGGACCAATTGCGACTCTAAGTTGCGAGAGTGACACCCCCCGCTTCTGCCAAAATTCCGAAGCTTGGACGAGTATGCCATTCGTCAAACCTCGCCACCCCGCATGGACCGCCATGACCCCGGTTGCATGCGCCATCAGCACAGGCAGGCAATCGGCGGTTTGCACCGCGACAGTCTGGTCTGGTTGGCTGGTAAAAATACCATCCGCCTGAGTTCGATCAAGGGCGGTGAATTGGGTGCCACCACCTGCCTCAATGATGTGATCCCCATGCACCTGCCGGGGGTAATGAAAGCAATTGGAATTGGGAGAGGCATCCTCTCTCCCGCAAAAACGATGCGAGGCAATCCCGCTAAGGGTCATGGCCTCGGAACCTTCCATCTGCCAGTGAATGAGATTGAGTTGGTTTAGGATATTCTGGGTCATACGTCGGCGCACCTATTTCTGCAATTGCAACAATAAACCGACAAGACCGGTAAGGTAGGAATCCGTTCCGAAGCCATAGACCACACCGAGCGACTGTGCTGCGGTATATGATTTGTGGCGAAAATCCTCCCGACGAGCCAGGTTGGAAAGATGCACTTCCACGAATGGCAGCCTCAATGCTGCCAGACGATCCGCCAGAGCCAATGATGTATGGGTCCAAGCACCGGCATTGAGAAGAACTCCGTCCCACCCCTGATCAAAGTGTTCTAAAAAGACGCGTTCATCGTTGCTTTGAAAAAAAGATAGGTCAAAAACCATATGAGGCCACAGGCCGTGCAATTGAACCGCAAATTCGTTTAACTTTTGTTCAATCTCGCCAAGACCATCAAGACCATAATGCTCTGGATCCCGCTGCCCAAGCAAATCAAGATTAACTCCGTTAGCAACCAAAATTCTAAACCGTCTCAGCTGCTCGGAACCAGCAGATTTCTTATTGATTTTAGGAATTTTCGATTTTTTCTGACTCAAGCCAGACGCTCCAACAGTCGATAGAGATACTTGACTTGATGATCCAGTATTTCCAATGTCTCCATCTGGTCCACCACCTCCGGGTTAATCGCAAGGTCCCGCTCTCTTTGTTCCCGCTTCAACCGATTGATATCCACTACCTTCTTCTTATACAACTCGTTATGCGGCGATGCTTGCAGCAGGCGTCGGTAAATATCAAGGGCCTTTTGATAGTGCCCCTGTTTTTCAAAAATATCCGCCAAAGTCGTGCTATCGAGTTCAACCCCAGCCCCCACATGAGGTGCCGACCGAATACGCTCACCCGAGAATATCTCGCGAAGCGGTACAACGTAAAATCCTTCGATGGCTTTGAGGAACTTGAGATCTTGTGGTTGCTCTTGACCTGCGCCAGTGTCGTCTAAATCAGCAAACTGGGAATCACCGGGAGAAGAAACCTCATCATTTGCCGAGTCTACCAAGACGGAAACACCAGCCGCCTTCAGCTGTTCGATCAATTCTTCCCGTACCTTGATAAATCGGCTGAACTCGAGGGCATCGCCAAGTTTCTTGATTTCATCATCAAAAAACTGTCGTGATTTAATGTGTTGAAAAATCTCTCTCGCTTCTTTTTCTTTCCCCAGCACAATGGCCAGTTTGAACCCGATCTTTTGCGCCATCACGTTTTCGTGTAGGGATTCCGGTGAATTTTCCAACGTTGTCCACGCCTGCTGCATCAATCCACGGCCCATCAGTTCCCGCGCCAGAATCACGCGAGCCACCGTAAAACCAGCGTGACGCTCAACCCCTTCCATCAGAAGTTCAAGGCACTCGTCTATCTTCTGGTGACTTTTCAGGATATCGGCCACGGGGAGAAAGGACTTTCCTTCAGGATTCTCCTCGTAGCGCCGCACAATGGCGGCTTCCGACTTGGAAAGTTTGAGCTTCCGTAAAATGGGGGTCCATGGATTGTTTTTGACTGGCGCCACAAGCTCACTCCGCCACGGTGTTTTCAACGGATACCACGCCGGGCTCCGAATAAAGGGCTCCCGAATGCATCTGGACGCTGACTTCGCTGGTTATACCGACGCCCGGACAAACCGGCACCACTTCGATGGTCATGACCCCGCAGGTATCCGAACACCAGTTTGACTTGGGAGTGGTGATACCGAGGTACCGATAGGGTGTCAGATTACCTTCCTCATCCAAAGAGACGTTCTCATCGTTGTACACATTGGTGGCGACAGCACCCTGAATGATCGGTTCAAATGAGATGGCCGGCACCGGCCGTCGACTTTCAAGCTCACCCTCTTTTTGTACCTCTGATACCACAAACTGCATCATAACCGGTCCGGAGAGGGCTGCATCAGCCTGGGAACAATAGATTTTCGGTTCCGCTGTTGCCAGTTTGATTTGATATTCTGGTGAGGATGACGCAATGATCGCATTCGAGCATGACAGCCGGCAAAGGCCAGGATCTTCCGGCTTGAAGGAACAGCCCCCCAACAGAATCATCGCCATCAATATCACGACTTGAATCATGACAGGTTCTCCCGCCTATTGTCGATACATCCAACTGGTCCTAATGCACCTTCAAGTAACCGATGCGTATACTACATCGCTTCGTTGCCACCATTATTGACGGTTTCCGTTCCATTGTTTCCGCCATTGTTGCCACCGGCATTATTATTAACGGTGTTGCCACCATTGACATTGTTGTTGGCTGCGCCAAAGTTCCCTTGATTGCCGGTGTTACCGCCGTTATTACCCGAAACGTTATTATTGGCTCCACCATTACCGGCGTTACTACCATTTCCATTGCCACCAACCGCCGCTTGTGGATTCTCGTAAATTCCCGTATTTTCCTGTGGCGTCTGGGAAACATCTGCGGTGTTCGATGCGTCGGCGCTGCGTTCTCCCCGGTTATCTTCGCCCGATTGTACGGTTGGGGTCACCATAACAAGCAGCTCCATCTGGGACTCGTCCATCGACGTTGAGCGAAACAAGGCTCCAATGATCGGAATATCTGACAGGTAGGGTATCCCCAACGTGGTTTTAGTTTGTTTAGTGTCATAGATTCCACCGATAACGCCGGTCTCGCCACTGCGTTTGGTCATTTTGGTTTCCACATGCCGGGTGTTTTTATTGGCCAGCACCTCACCCAAACTGGGTGAAGGCGTATCACTATTGATGTTGATGGTCATGTTAACGGTTCCCGAAGCCGAGACTTCCGGTGTTACTTCGAGGCTTAGATTGAAGGTTACCTCCGCCAGCCCCTGCGCTCCGTTACCGCCTCCCACCGGCCCGGCTCCTCCCGCCTGTATAACAGCTCCACCAGCCGCCGGCCGGAAGTATTGCGACGACCCGGCTTCAATGCGGGCAGGCTGACGATCCAGAACCGTCACATGGTTATGCTGCAGCACATTGGTGGTACCCTTCTTTTCTTCCATTTTCAGCAATAAGTCGATGTCGATAAAGTTGTTCAAACTGCCGAAACGAAGCCCCACCGTGCCGGCTGAATTGGCACCACTGACACCTGGGTCAACGGAAAATGTTGAATTGAGCGAGTTGGGAAAGTTCAGGGTACCAAAACCCAGTCCGCGCGCCGGGTCAAAATTAACACCGCTTCCCCACAAAATTCCGAAGAAGTTCGATGAATCCCGCTTGACTTCCACAATACGGGAGGCGATTTCAACCTGTGGGGTTTCCAGATCGATGCGATCCAGGGTGTTCTTGATTTTAGCCAGAATATAGGGCGCGGCTTCTGCCACCACAGAGTTGGTGCGGGCATCTGCGGATACTTTCGTACGAGGATCGCGGGCGATATCGGTGGCCAGCATCGCCTGTAACTGCGTCACAGCATCGGCCGCCACACTATGGGAGAGGCGCATCACCAAAATCTTGGTGGGGACCAGACGCATTTTGTATTCTTTGACCCGCTCAAGACGTTCAAGATAGGAATTCATATTTTCCAGGCGGTCAATACGAGTCAAGCGCTGCCCCACTCGCACCATTGCCAGCCCATAGGTTTCAAGGACACCTTTCAGTGCCTCATCCCAAGGGACATCACGCATATTGACGGAAATGAGGATATTAGCAACCTCCTGTGGGTATACAAAATTGTTGCCGCTCTCCTCTTCAATCGCTTTGAGAACCAGATTGAGAGGTGTTTCATGAAAGCTCAGCTGCACGGCCCGCCCGGAAAAAGAACGGGCTGCATCCTCCTGATCCTGCCCCAGCATATCTCCTTCCGGGGACGCTCCATCATCTATGATGGTGCCATTATCCATGCCCCCGTCGTCCTGCCCAATGGCGCCAATTGTGAAGGATTCCACGACAAATCCTGGCACCAGCGTTGGTTTGCGATTATCAGAATGGTCCGATCCACCGGAAGATCTGTCGCGTTCTCCGGGAAATTTGCCAAAGCTTGCAGGCAGTCCCTCCCCGTTAACATCCACCGAATCACTCGATAGGAGCTGATCAATGGGAACTCCACCGTGTGGACCAAGTCCCTGAAATGCCCTTTTGCCGGGATCGGGAACATAAGCCCTCGCTAATTTTGCATTCTTGGGCTTTTGACTACCGTTCTCCATGAAAGGCATCAGGTTGACATCCCCCAATGGTTGAGCCTTATCAACAGCGTGTACAACCCTGGTGGGACCTGGGGCAAAATAGGTTTCCGGAATGGTGTAGGACAGTAGAACGCTGCCATCCTTGGCGAATAGGTTGGGTCGCACCGCGTCCCGCATGGTTAAAACGACATCCACATGACCGTCCAGTTCATCAACTCGCATGCGAACGTAGGCGACGGGTGCGCGAAACTCACTGGCGTCGATATCTCTCTGGAGCTTGGGTCGAATCCCAGTGGCCAGGAAACGAATCACCAACTCCGGTTGCTCAGCGCGGTTTTTTTCCATGAACACGTCAAACTGGGGAGACCCATCGGTGATCATTTCTATTCTGAGTGCACGTTCCTTTTCTCGGTAGTCATAACCTACCCACATCAATCGCGCCAGAGCCGGCATAACATCATGCGTAGGTATCGAAAAGGCGTCGGTCATGGCGGGTACCTGTGGGGTAGATGCCAGTGAGGCCGGTGGATTCGCCCCAGCAGCATTTATCGGTAATGGCGCAACGAGAGCCGATGCAGGAGATGATGCTTCTGTAGGATTGGCTACTGCATTTGCCGCCTCCTCCCGATTGCCAACGGACCCCGTCAGCACGTTTGCGGAATTACCGCTCGGGAGATTGGATACATCATTGTTGGTCGATGCTCGGTTGGTCACAGCGTTCACCGACACCTGGTTGGTTGTCAAGTCGGGATCTGAAGACAAATCGTCAGTGTTTTCTGGAAGCCCTTCATCCATAGCCACACCATTACTTCCAGAAAAATTCTGCAGCGGCTCACCAGATCCTTCTACACCGATTAAATCCGGAAGTTCTTCGTCTTCAAATTGATGATTGTTCCCGGTATCGTTTTCACTACCGGCCTTTTGCTCATTGGCAACCAGAGCCCCTTCATTGACGGGTTCACCATCCTCATTCATACCGTTATTCGCGGCTTGTGCGGCATTTATTCCGTTGGTAAAATCAGCTTGGTTGCTGTTGTTTGACGCGCCATTCTCTTCCACAAAATTTTCATTAATGCTATTGGCATTATCCTGTTGCGCCTGCGCCTCATCTTCTTCATCACCAGAACTAAAGTCATCGATGTCTGCGTCGTTATTTTGCTGACTATCCTGACTGATACCTTGTTGTGTCGGCGTGGAGCACGAGGTCAGGCACATATTCAGCATCAGCCCCAGCACCAATGGCACGAGTCGTTGTGCAGTTTGGCTGATGTTTTGTTGGATCCTCATCTTTTCCTCCATGTGGCTCCCAGTCAGAGCCCGGTGGCTATTCTAAAACTTTCGGTCAGGGTCAAACGGCAACGGCTTGGCGGAGGCACCCCCGGCTTTTGTGTTGGGATCCTGGATTCCTCGACCAGTTGGCTGACCGGCAGTCGGCGGCGCAGCGGCTGGCACCAGTCCGGTTGGTCCAGGGTTCGCTCCACCACCGGCTCCAGCACCATTATTCATTAACTTTCCGCCAGCCGGTGCAATCGGTGCCGGAACAGGCGGCAAATCCAGATTTGCTGGTGCGGCAGGGGCACCGGGATTGACTGGTGCAGGAATTGCACCTCCGCCAACACCATCCCCACCACCCTCGACCCGTGGTAAATCAGCACCGTTGCGGACGACTGGCCCACCCCGTCGATCGTCACGACGCAGCAGGTTTAACGGATCACCTTCCGGCTGCACGCCTCCCGCTTTGGGCGGCAAAAATTGGGGTTCTTTACCCGGGTCCAGTTTAATCACCCCCCGACCTTTGATGGGGGCAGGCCCAAGGTACATCTCCTTGTCTTCATACTCCCGCGCACCATCTGATTTGATACGATACTCTCGCACAACCAGATACTCCTTGTTGATCTCAAGGATTTTACCAGCAGCAATCGGATCACCCACTTTAACGATGATGCCTTCCCGTTTAGGTGTCATCACAATGGCCCGTCTCTCCATTGCATCGGACTGCCAGATTCCTTTGAGACGCAGATCTTTCAGAGCAAAATTCTGCAGAGCGCTGATCATCGGAATTTCAGCACCGTAAACCAATTTACCGGCAGCGGCTTCCGCTCCTGCAACCGGGTCTCCGTTTGCCGTTCCACCACCCGCAACTCCATTCAGACCTGCTCCCTCAGCCATACGATCGATAATATTCAGATCCGGTGCCTGAAATGGGTTAGGACGGTCAAACGAGGCATAGTGGTAGTCACTGGGTGGCTCCACGATATCCTCAATGCGTATGCTTCGGGTTATGTCTTCCGCTGGTCGATCCGGAGTGGATTCCCAATCCTCTTCCACTTCTTCGATATCGACGTCACTTAAATCAACCACATCCACGGTTGCAGCCTCTTCCGTACCATGAGGTGTTTGAACATCCGGCTGCCCGGAAGCAGCTGAAACATCGGCTGATTCCGGACTCGGCATTTCATCGTTGCTCACATCTCCTATAGGTTCAGCACTACCTTCAACCTGATCAACAGAAGACCCATCGCGAGCATCCTCAACTGGAAACGCATTGCCACCATCTTGGGGCGTCACTTCTTCCCGCTCGACCTGTTCATTGTCCGCTTCTTCCTCTTCGTAAATCTCATTGCCCACTTCTTCTTCAGCTCGGGCTGTAGCCTCTGATAGCAATGACAAAATAATCGCAGCTAAACAAAAGACCAGAAATACGGTGTGCCACAGGCCTCGCCGTTGAAAAAATAATTGTGAGCCTGCCTTGTTTATCATGCGTCCTCACATACTTTTGAACAGAATCAATGAAGCGGTGGCCACGGTGGTTCCGGGTGGAATATCGTCGCCTGTTTCCGCTTTAAATGTGATATCCCTGATATGGGTCAATTGGTCGAGATGAACCAGACGATCAAACATGTTCATGATGCTTGCAAAATCCGCCTTAAGGGTAATCTCGACTGGAATCTCCTTGTATTGCAATTGTGGATTGGGCTGTACTTCTTCATTGGGTTTAAAGTGCATCATCTTCACCCCCAGTTCCTTTTCCATAACGCCAATCCTGGCCAAAATCTCGTCAAATTCGATGGATTTCGGCAGATGTTTTTGCGCTCTTTCCAGCTGCCCTTCAACTTCAGAGACCTTTTGCATCAGGGCCGGCAGTTGTCCCGCCTTCTTTTTGGCGGCCTCAAACTTAGCCCGTGCCCCTTCTTCCTCCTGTTGCGCGGCCGTGAGATTTTCTTCCAGCTCACCACCATCGTCCGTCCAATGCCAAAGCCCAATCAGCACCGCGACCCCAAATACAATGAGGTAACGATGCAGGGTTTTTAGACTTTTATAGCGATAGACCAGTGTTTCCCAATCCATAGAACCCGCCCCTTTTACCAGGTTGCCCGTCGTTGTCGGTTCGATCGGAGTTTTTCCATCATACGACTTAATTTCATTTCCACCGCCTGCTGATCAGGCTGTCTCGCTTGGTAGGAAATGATCAATTTGAAGCCCACCACATCGATCGGCATTTCCTGATCGTTTATGCGTCGTGGAAACGACTTCAAATCTGAAAACTCCACATTAACAGCGTCAAAAAACAATTGCGTACGCAGATCAGAAGCATCCGTATCCTGATGCCTTGTCGCTTTCAACACCGTCATGAATTCCGCCAATAAAAGATTATCAAAGGCGTACCCATTGATTTCGATCTTCTCTTTCCCCGCCGTTGACACCAACGGCGGCGGTACCTCAGCTGGCTTCACAGTTTCCTGCATGCCACCGTCCTGACCCTCGGGGGCTGGCTCGGTTGGTGTCGCCACCGGAGGTGGCTCCGGGATTACACCAGGAGCTAAGGTCACTTTCTTAAAGCTAAGATCACTCAACCAGAGCCCCTCCGGTTTGAGCGTTTGGAGGTGTTCTAACAAAATGATCGGCATGTAACGATCCAGTTTGGATTCGGTGATTTTTATCATGGCGTCACGCATTTGCTCCAACTGACGAATTTTCCCCTGAGTTTCGTCATATTGGGCGAGGTCCGATTTCAAGCCGGCGTAAGCCTCCTGAAGATTTTGTGATTCCTGGCTCAAACGGGCGATTTCATCTTCAATCAAACCACGATAGTAGATAATGCCACCGACAATCAGCGCGGTGGCGACAACAAAGCTAACAGCTTCGGGAGCCCACCAGTAGCGGGATTCCAGTTCGGTTGCTGGAGCCAGATTGATGCGAATCAAAACAGTCGTCTCCTCAGTCGTTAACCTGATCATTGAACTTGCGAAGGCCAAGTCCCACACAAACACCGTATATAGGGCCCGCCGACATGATATAGTTTGATTCCAACTTTGAACTTTTGAGGTTGACACGCTGAAAAGGGCTCATCACCTGAACCGGAATCTGCAGGTTGGTGGCAATCGTTGCATCCAATCCGAGAGAACGCGCACCGCCGCCACAAAGAAATATATACTTCACCTGCTTCAGTGCGTCTGGCAGCGATTCGTCTTCGCGGAAAAAATTCAGAGTGGTGGCAATCTCCTGCGACAGCATTTCGTTTACTTCACCCATGACGGCCTGAATATTGCCCACTTGGACCTGATCCCCGCCGACGGCAGCCCCGACTTTCAGCGATTCGGCCGCGTCATAGTCCACATTAAACGATGACATGATCCTGTTGGTGTAGTCGTTCCCTCCCATGAGAAATTCCCGGGTATGGAGAAACTCGCCATTGTACATCGTGAACACCTGTGTCGATGACGCTCCGACATTCACCACCGCCACCATGGCGTCAGCAATGGGGTAATTGAAGTCAAACATATTGGCGAGACACAACACATCGCAATCAATAACCCCGATTTTGAGGTCCAGACCCTGAACCAAAGCCAGATACTGCTCCACCAGGTCTCGTTTAGCTCCCACCATCAAAACCGCCTTTTGCTCCTTCGGCACCAGTTTTGATTCCAGTTCCTGATAGCGAAAATAGAGTGCGTCCATATCGTGCTGAAAACTTTGTTGCGCTTCATAGAAGACCTGTTCCGAAAACTCCGTATCGGCTGATGGGGATATGATAGTTCGCTTGATCAATACCCCGCTTCCACCTAATGACAAAGCCACCCGACGTTTCTTTTTGTAAAGGCCAAGACGCTTCAGCAGTTCCCGCAGTACTTTTTCCAGGCCTTCCTTGTCGCGGATTTCCCCATCCACGATAACGGATGGCGCCAATACCTCCAGTCCCATCGCTTGCAGCTTGCGGGAATCCCCCTTGCCATCCATCTCGATCACTTTGACCGAAGAAGATCCGATGTCGATGGCGATCAGGGGTTTTTCAAACATGCAGACCAACCTTCTTCAAAGTAACCAAATCCTGGAAACCGAATGTCTGGCACCGCTTCGAATAGCGCTCCATTGGCGCGATGCAGGCGTTAACAGCATCATGGTCATCGAAGTGACAGCATCACAAAAAAATGACGATCTCGAGGAACGCTGGGAATAGATGGACAGAATTGCCTTTATGTTTATTTTTTCACCCCCCCGTCCACCTGTCAACGCAGCGACTCTCAAGCATTTCATCGATCCCACTGATTTCACCGGGAATTCGCGGACGACTTCGGGAGGATTCAAGACGAGCCCCCTACAAAGCGCCAAACAATTGACTTATTTTAAGGACTTACCATCTATTGCTTAATATTGATGCAGCCCGCACTCACACTAGCCAGCCCCCGCCCCGCTGGTGTATGCTCCAACTTGCCAAAATTACGACGAATGTCAGGTTTTCTTGGAATCAACCACAAGGCTTGGTTATTCCCCCATCGATGCCGGAAAGGGTTTCTTCATGTTGTGCAATAATATTCTTGAAGCCATTGGACGCACACCGCTGGTCAAAATCAATCGTATGACAAAGCATCTGGAATGCAATGTCTTCGCCAAATGCGAGTTTCTGAATCCCGGTGGTTCCGTCAAAGACCGCATAGGGTATCAAATGGTCGTGGACGCCGAAAAATCCGGACGTATCAAGCCCGGTGATACCTTGATTGAGCCGACCAGCGGTAACACCGGCATTGGCATTGCACTGGCGGGTGCTGTTAAAGGATACCGTGTCATCATCACGCTGCCGGAGAAAATGAGCCGCGAAAAACAGGTGGTATTGGAGGCCCTTGGGGCCGAGATTATCCGCACACCAACAGAAGCAGCCTGGGACGCTCCGGAGAGCCATATCGGTGTCGCCAAAAAACTGCAGAAAGAGATTCCCAACGCCCACATCCTGGATCAATACGCCAATCCGTCCAATCCCATGGCCCACTACAAGACCACGGCTCAGGAAATCCTGGATGATCTCAATAATAATGTGGACATGGTGGTGATCGGGGCCGGCACTGGCGGCACGATTTCCGGCGTCGCCCGACGCATCAAAGAGGCTTGCCCCCACGCGATTGTAGTCGGTGCAGACCCCGAAGGCTCCATCCTGGGGGGGGGAAGCGAAATCTCCTCCTATAAGGTTGAAGGCATCGGCTATGACTTTATTCCCGATGTTCTCGATCAGAAACTGGTGGACCAGTGGGTGAAGACCAATGATCGGGACTCGTTTCAGCTTGCACGCCGCCTGATTCGCGAAGAGGGCTTTTTGTGCGGCGGATCCAGTGGTTCCGCCATGGCTGCCCTTCTGGAAGCGGCACCCCGCTTGAAAAAAGGACAGAATTGCGTGGTCATTCTACCGGACGGGGTTCGCAACTACATGACCAAGTTTGTCGACGACAAATGGCTTCGGGAAAACGATTTTTCCGTTTGAATTGATACCGTATCCTAACTCGCCGACATTCAGATAGGGTTCAGACATGACTCAATTTAGCAGTGGGGGGGAACTCCCCCGCGATCAGCTGGATCAGTTTAAAAGTCCGCAATGGGGTGCGGAGCAGCTGCAGAAAATATTTGTATTCAAGCGATTCAGCCTGGATGAGCTGAAGGATATTTACCTGAGCGGCGAAATCCGGACGTTGCGCCCGCAATCCCATGCCGTCATTGAAGGGGAACCAAGCCGCGGGCTGTACATCATCTTAGGCGGCACTGTTTCTGTTTACAAAACGGATCCAGTAACCAATTCAATGGCCCGACTGGCCCATCTGGAGTCTGGATCCTACTTTGGCGAAATCAGCCTGTTCGACACCGCCCCTCGTTCCGCCACAGTTTCTGCCGATACCTACTGTTATCTTTTCTACCTGGACGCGTCCGTTTTCGAGCAGTATCTCAAGGCCCATGGCGACAGCGCACGAGCACGGTTTTACCAAGCCTGTGCCGAGGATATGGCGGAGCGTTTTCGTAATATCAATGCCGATTATATCGCCTCCCAGCAGCTGCTTTGGAAATACGCCCTGCGTCGCTCCGAAGGCAAAGAGGAAACGACCTCAAAATAGTCCCCATCCGATAATCTGCCCTCAGGAGCGATCTTTGGGCGGGTGAACTCCCTCTATAGAATCTAACAATTACCGATGGTTGAAATAGTGATTCGGGCTTCGCGGGCATAAAAAAGCGATGCATTTAAAGACATTTTAAGTTGACAATAATAAAAATCTTAAATAATAAGAGATCGACTTTTTATTAAGGTCAATTCTATCACACCAATAGTCCCCGCAGGGTTTTTTTGGCCAGGTTAAGCGTATGCCTTCAACCTCGCCAACAAAGGCTTGCGCGATCCCAAGGTCCCAGAGACCCCATCGAAGCACGCCTTTGGTTTTATCCCAGTAAATTCATGTTTTTTGAGCCCGGGGGGGACTTATGCAAAATGTTTTGCGATTTTTTGCCTATTTTGGCGTCTCATTCATGATGACCGCCTGCGGGGCATCGCAGCGGGAGAACCCGACCAGCGCCACCAAATACCTGGCACTCACGGAGGCAAACCCAGGCTACTACGGAGCCAGGCAAGACCAACTGCTGATCACAAAAATTCATAAGGATATTCAATACACCGTGCGTGTATTGGCGGACGACTTTAATCAATGGCAGGCAGACATGCCACAGGCTGACTGTTTGCAAAACACAGAGGCACGCCGTTTGACGGGAGATGCCATCGGGGTTTGGCTACAGGCCTTACAACAGGAAGCAAATGCAGGTCAGCTAAAACTCAATCACAAGGTTGGGAAACCGGTTTATACCACCAGTCTGGAAAAGGCGGACATCACGGTCTACTTCACCTGCGAGGTGGGTCGAAGCCATTTTTCATTTGATGATGAGGGGCGTGCTTATATCAAGTTTTCACCCAAATTGGATCATTATGGGGTTGGTGAAGCGCTCAAAACCAGGAACCAGGCGTCGGAATCCATGTTCTTTAATATCGGCGTTCTCCGCCACGAGTTTGGCCATGCGTTTGGATTGGACGATGCCTACGTGGACACCGGAGATGGCCGCAAGGGCCTATTACCCACAAACGCACTGATGGCCACCAGTATTGGCACATCTGACCTCACTCCCGACGATCGTGCCGGCATGGTTTGGCTCTATCGGCGATTGGTGGCACAGGACGTGGAGGCGGGGACCTGTCTTCCGGGGTTTATACGAGATGCTGCAAGCAAGGGATGTTATCTCGCTGCCCAAAACTCCCTATGGGCCAGGCAAACCTGTCAACACTCCGGGGGAACCCCCACTGCTGATGGCCTTTGCTATTGTGCCATTAAACTTGCTACCTATGATGCCCAGTATGAAAGTCCGAACTATTGCCGCCCTCTTGACCAGCTGGGTAGCACCGTCCGTCGCGGCCTCTCAATTTTGGAATAAAAAAAGCCCGGCGTCTTTGCCGGGCTTAGATTTTATCTGGACCTCGTCGGTTTATGCAGCCACAAAAGATCGATCGACCCCCTGATTTGTATAATCCGGCGTTTCCTGTTGATAAGTTTCTTCTGCCTCGCCTCCGGCAAATATCATCTCGTTGATTTCCAGCAGGTTGAAGACCCCGTTGTTGGCCAGACTGCGAATGCGGTTCATGATCATGATCTCTGTTTGACGATAGTTCTGCTCGTCCACCGAAGCCATAGCATCCATGTCCTCCATCCAGCTGTTGGCCAACTCGGACGGTGCTTTGTTGAGCAACAATCCGCGGATATGATCCGGTGAACCTGCCAGGAAGGTCAATAAATCGATGCGCTCCATCCCCAACACCAATTCCAAAAGATGCCCGTCTTTGAGGTAGGGAAGGATCTCCAGGGTAACCAACTGCATCTTAATACTGCGCGCCGTATCGGGATTGTTTTTCTGCAGGGTGGCCATAAGCCGTCTTTGTTCGTCCAGATTGGCTTTTTCCAAAAGGTCCATGAGAACATCAGATGCCCGCAGGTTTTCCGTATCGTATTCTGGCCGCGATCGAACCTTCTTTTCCAGAGCTTTCGCCACATTGTAAAGATAATCTTTGGGAATGGCCTCGGCGCGGGAAAGTTCGGCCATGAGTTCCACTTTGCGTTGCCCTTGAAACATGTCGAAGACGGTGCGCCGCATCTTCCGGCCCAACTGCGTCAGTACGATCGTCTGCACCACCACTTTTTCATCCGAAAGCAGGTCATAGATCTTGACCGCATCCAGCTTGTTAAGAAAATCAAACTTTTCAGATGATTTCCGCGACAAAACCCGGATTTCACTTGCCGTGACGCGGGTCTTCAATTTGAGCAACAGATCATGTTCCTCTTCGAGGGAGAAACGGAAATTTGAATTATGATAGTATTCGCTCAACTCATAGAGATCCCTTTGAAAGTTCGGATCATTCAACAATTCAAAAATCACCATATGTCCCAATACCGCCACGTATTTGGACGCAGCTTCCACGCCATCTTCCTTCAGGAGCCTGGCAAAGGTTTCTTTGGCGACTTTGGGATTTTGCAGAAACATATCCACCAGTTCGTCTTTCAGTTCCTGCACCTTGAGCTGCAATCCCAGAGACCGAGCAGCTCCACCATTAGCTTGGCTGCCTGGGGCTCCCGCCATCACCATAGGAATTCCAGTAACAGCTCCACCGGCATAAGCCACCGGCTCTCCATTGGGCCCCGTTGCCATGCCTGCAGCAGCATTACCACCGCCTGGCATTCCAGCGTTCATCAAAGCTGCGGCATCCCGATTGGCGCGACCATAACGCAGGAGGATAAAAAGAATCAAACCCAGTAGAACCAACAGTCCGGCACCATAAGCCGCCATTTCTTCGGACGATAAATTATTCAACCAGCCAGATTTTGATTCTGAATTGGTGGCGGTGGCTGACTGTTCTTTGCTGCTGCACTCAGAAACGGAATTATTGGAATTGGTGGCGCTGGTGTTCGAGCTGGTGTTAGACGTTGCGGTTGAACTTTCAGTATTAGATGACGAATTGGTATTGGTGGCACTGGTATTGGATTGTGATGTGGCGGTGCTGGCGGAAATCTCCTTTGACTCCGCAGTTTGACTGGTATTCGAGGTTTTCGACTCGTTGGACACCGACGATTGCGAGCTCTCTTTGCTGGTACTGGTAATGATTTCTTTGGTACCGGCCAGTTCCTTGAACATCACCAGCATCTGTCGCAATTTGTCCAGTCCATACGGATCGCCCTCTTCCCGCACCTCTCGTTCACGCTTTTGCGTGTAGGTTTCCGGAAAGGCTGTCACGCCGATATTGAAGTTTACCGGTGATACAAAACGGGTATGGGAACGCATCAGGCTGGCGATTTTATTGCGGGCCGCCTCCGTCAGACGGTCATCCATGGTGATGTCGATGCCAACACCATCGATGCGGTAAATGGAGCCGTCCTGCTCGTCCCGCACCACCTGATTGGGGGACAGATTACGAGCTTCGTCTGCCGATATAGGCTGTCCGGAAATATCAATTCGCTCGATAATGCATTGATCAGGGCAATACTGGCCGATGACTTTGTTGAGTTCACCGGTCAGACGACCTTCCAACTTACGCGCCAAGGCTTCTGTGGAACCACTCAAAACCATGCCAGACTTGCCGATATTGGGCAATTTAATGGTGTTCCAGATGATTTCCGTACTCATGCCGTAGGGACGCATATTTACGGCCAGCACTTTTTCCAGACGCTCACGGTTAACCTGATCGACCCGGTCGTCGATCTGTACATTGACACTGACTTTGCGCACCACTAGCGGTGATCCACCCCGGTTCGGAAAGGCGTTTTCAAAGCCCATTTCCTCCCCGTCCGGAATTTCCTCGTCAATATCCGCGTCAACCGAGATGACTTCGCAGAGATCAGGACAATATCGCTGCAACAGAGGATTCAGCCGTTCACGGACCTTGGTCTCAGTGTCCTGCTTCAGTCGGGCAACGTCCACCGGAATATTGGGAGACTGGCCCAGAGCCATGCCACCAGACATGATGGCAGACGTCAGCCATATAAGAGCAGATAAGTAAAATGATGTGACGCGTTTCAAAATTTCCACGGCGACCTCACCTGGTTGAGAAGAACTTCCTTTTTTATTGTAGAGGCGCAAGGTTAGCGGCTAAAGAGGCAAATATTGCCGAGAAGGCCCTTCTATGAGGATATCGTCAATGGCTCAATAAGACTATAAAGCAAAAAAAGAGGCCGAAGCCCCTTTATATTGTCAAAAAATTGACGCTAGCTCGATCAAGAACGAGCCCCGGCTTCTTTCAACGCCTTGTCGAGGGCCTTAACAATATCATCCTCTGAATGACCGATCAGAGCCCGACGGCCATTGATATAGAATGTAGGAGTTCCGGTTACCCCAATGCGCTCTCCTTCAACTTTACCTTTTTCAGCCAAACTCTTACCGTCTGGGCTGCTTGTGCAGGCCTTAAATTTCGTCATATCCAACTTCAGTTTCCCCGCAAACTCCTCGGCGGACTCCAGGCTCAGTTTGCTTTGATTTTCAAAGGCCATCTCATGGTATTCCCAGTATTTGTTTTGCTTCGCGGCACAATTGGCACCCGTCATAACACTCATGGACAGATCCCCACCGATTGGGAAATCCACATAAACAAACTTAACGGTCTTGTCATATTTTTTGTATATGGCCTTCAGGACTTTACTGGCTTCGCGGCAGTGCGGGCATTTGAAGTCGGCAAATTCAACCAGGGTGACTTTTGCGTCGGGATTGCCGCGGGTTACAAATCCTTCGATATTTAACTTCACTTCCGGAGCAACTGGCTCCTTCAACATCATGGCAAATTTGCCATCTTTTTTAATCTTGGCGACCAACTTATTGCGGACCTCCCCCATTTTCTGTTCTTTGACGAAACGCCCCAAATCAGCTTTAACCTGCTCATAGGGATAGGGAATCCGCGCCTTATTTTCCTCGTAGAACTTTTTCAGATCACTTTCGGTTGGCTCCGGCACTTTAAGGGCTTCTTTTTTTACGTCATCAATTGACTTATTTTTCTTTTTGGCCAGATCCGCAAAGTGCAGATTCAAGATGACGTCGTCGATCAGGCGCTCTTTGTTCTTAAATTGCTCGAAATCCACTTCAAAAGCCTGGAGCTGGTATTTTATCTCCAGGTCTGACTCTTTGTAGGTCTTGCCGTTAAACTGAAACATGTCACTGGCCTGTGCAGCCCCAGCCAGACCCAAGCTCACCAATAAAACTAACATCGAATACTTGCGCATCATGGAGTCCTCATCAGAAAATAAACTGAATCAATTCGTTGGTTAGGCTACCAAAAAAATCGGGGGATAACGAGAAAAAAGCCGTTCTCCCGCTGAAAAACGCCCGGAAAATCCAGCACCTCGACGGAACATTGATTGTCTTATGGATTTAAAGATTGACGGGAGGTTTGGCCTCTTTAACAAATGCTTTGGTGCTGGGGGACTGTTGCGACGCCTGTGCCATATCCGCACGATCGAATTCAAGCGGTTCGATCCTACGATTCTCAAACGTCTCATGGGTAATACGCCACTGGCTTTCGTTGTTCCGCTTCCAATAAATGACCTTGCGGCCGCGGGATACGTAACGTCCATCACCATTAAAATCCTGGTTCATGATGGAAATAGCATATTGAGGATGGGTGAAGACCCGTACATCCTGCATGGATACCGTCATATTTTTGTAGCCATCGAAAACCTGCTTTTTATAGGACCGGAACTTTTTGATATCCATATTATCGAACGAAAAATCCTCATCGTAATAACCGATATACTGATCCAGTTGTCTCTGTCCCCATGCGGTATACCAACCTTCGGTCAACTCCCGAAGATTTTTCAACTCATCCGGACGATTGATATCATCCGCATTGCTGGCGATCATGACGATAGCTTGGTTGGGTCGAAGCCACCGGGTCAACGTCATGATGTCGGCGTTATAGAATGCCACACACCCTTCCGTCACTTTTGCAGCCTCAATCCGTTGATCCTGCTCCACCCCATGCAGCCAGATTCCGTATCCGGTTTTACCCATCATTTGATCCAGGGGATTGGGAAAATTGATGGGGATGGCCTTGGGACCATATTTTGCCGGCAGTTTACTGCCATCGATGATGCTTTGGGTGAAATAGATACCCTCGGGGGTTTTGTTGTCCCCAGCCTTTTTTTTGTCTCCTTCCTCCTTGCCGATGGCAATTTTGAAGGACATCAATGTTTCGGCTGCTGACGGATTTTCTGGCCATGTTTTGAGGTCGGCCCTCAGCTTGGCCTTGTCCACGGTCAGGATGACCATGTCCCGGCCGCTTCCTGATGCCGGGATGTTTTCATTGGAGGCACTCCCCCCCTGACCCGCGGCGATCGAGCCGGAACCGAGCCAAACAAGAATGATAAAAGCTTGCCATCCTTTCATCATGATCCGTACCAACCTTCCCTATAAATCCGACGACCGGGGAGCTTCGCTCCACCAAACCCAATCGCCAAAACCTGATGCTTCCGGTGCTAATATTCCTAAATTGACTGAAATTTCAACAAATTGCAACAGCCAATCGGGAAAATCCTACGGAGCAGGATCGCCACCCTCTAAGATATCGACAATTTTCCGAAAAAGTTTAGGCAGGGGGGCCTCAAAAGCCAGTTTGCGGCCGCTCATAGGGTGCTCAAACCCCAAAAGCCGCGCATGGAGCAACTGCTGGGTCAGTCCCCCAAGGAGTTCGTGAAGGATTCGGGGAAACGTCTGGGGCAGTTGCACCGGGTGGTGATAAACCAGGTCTCCCACCACCGGCATACCCAGGGCGCGGGCATGAACGAGAATCTGATGGGTTCGACCTGTGAAAAGTCGCACTGTGACCAATGTCAGGCGATCACCGTAGACGCGATGCCGCCGAAATAGTGACTTGGCATACCGG
>JAKQGS010000025.1 GCA_029556045.1 Pseudomonadota bacterium
TCAAGATAAGAAAAAAGCCCTTGAATTGTACCGATTGGCGGCGCAAAACGGCGATGTTTATGGGGCCTACAACCTGGCTTACATCTTTCGCTACGATCAGGAGTATGCCAATGCCCCTGAAGCACGGGCCATATTTGAAAAACTCACGAATTCTTTCGCTCCCGCCCAATATGAGCTGGCTCTTATGAATAGTCAGGGTATCGGCGGGCCGCAGGATCCTCAAAAAACTCTTCAATTAATTGGAGCTGCGGCGCAAAATAACTTTGCCCCTGCCCAATACACTCTGGGTATGATGTTCCTGAAGGGCGAGGGCGTCGATAGAGACCAAGGGCAAGCCCAAACATGGCTCAACAAAGCAGCAGAGGCTGGACATACCGAAGCCAGGACAGCCTTGGCCAAATTATCCGGCCGCACGGTTGAAGATGCCAAGAATGGTCGCCCATCCAAGTCCACAAAGCAGGCACATTGATTGAGGCCAAGTCTAAAATGGTATTTGACTGTCCGGAACTTTTCACAAACCATACACAAGTATGGCAAACTTTCATGTGCTCAGTAGGAAGCATTCAATGAAACATCGGTAAATTTATTGGCATATTCTTGACCTTCTTCGTCCCGCCCCCAACATGTTATGCCTGCCTTATGCCCCACACAGCTATGCATCGACCCAGTGGATACCAAAACTGGCTGCATTAAATTATCGCGAACATTGAGTTGGCTGTACATATTCGATCCCCAGCAAGACACGGCTCCATTTTGAATCGCGCAGGCATGGTTTTCAGATTGGGCCAAGGCATCAGGGCGTGTGATGCCGGCGCTTGGGGTGATCAAGTCTGGGTCACTCCCCCAACATTGAAATCCATTGAGATCATTAGCGCACGAATTTCTGAGCCCCGCGAAAATCATATAGGGATGGTTAAATACCGGGGCCTCATACACTTGGTTTTCTTCTGCCTTAATCTTTGTGCTCCAACAGGACACACCCTGGGCGTGCAGGGCACAAATATGGTTTTGGCCTGCAACGATGTCCACCACATCCATCATCGCTGGAATGCGTTCTTGAATTTTGGCATTGCCGATGCAGGTTACCGGCGTGTTGCTGGTATTTAAAACGCACGCAAAAGAAGTGCCAGCTACTATCTTGATGGGATTGGGGGCGATATTGGTGACAGGTTCACTACCCTTGATGTAGCATTTTGTTGACGTCAATTGTTCTGAACTTCGCATCAAACAGCGGTAGTTTTCCGACACAGCGATATCCCGAATTGATACGTCCTTCAGGTCATCGGTTGTGAATGATGCTAACGCTCCCTCGCCCCAGCAGCGGATTTTATGATCATCCAGTAGGCAGGAATGTTTTCCGACAGAAACCATCCGATTATGACGTCCCACAAAAACGTCATTCATTTTTTTAACCACTTTTTGTATGGCCTGTGTGGATGTATCCGCGGGATCCATGTCAAAAACCAGATCGCGCTGTTGCAGCAAATTTAACGCATTGGTCACGTCCTGCCACTTTGTCTGCAGGGCATCCCGCTTCTGCTGATAGTTGGCTTTTTGTTGCTGTTTCTGCGTAATCTGGGCCTGAATGATCTCCTGGCTCACGCCAGAAGGTGGCGTCGTTTGCAATGTGGATATCTGGGTATCAAGCTGCCCCATATAGTATGTGAGCGATTCCATATAGTTGTATTCACCATTGGTCAGAGCGTGACGGAAATAGACCAAAGGAAGTGTCCGGGTATTGATGGTGCAAAATTCCCGTGTTTTCACCCCTCCCGGACTGCATTGACTCATTTTAATCACACGACCGCACGACAGTCTTCCCGATGATGTACTCCCCACCGTCGCACAACTGCCAGCATCATTTGGATTCGAATTAGAAAACGTCGAACCATCCTGATCCATATAGAACAGATATGATTCGGCGCCACTGGCGGAGGTGGTGGCAATTTCATTGGTCCGGTTGCTTGTGAGAGGATGTCTTGTCTTACAGCCGACAGCTCCGATAGTCGCCCCTAAAATAACAAAAATTGACAAACACTTAAGAGTTGTCATCGGTTTTACTCCCCAAAAAACTCAGCATACTTCGATCATTGCTTCATTATATCATCAATGAATAAATACACAATTTGGGTAAGTTTTTGCTCTCCAAAAATATTTTAGGAATACCAAAGGATGGGCGGGCCGGATACTCCGACCCGCATGAGGAAGGTCAAAAACCTTGCAGGCGCTGGATACGGTCTTCCAGCGGGGGGTGGGTGGAAAACAGGGCAAGCAAACCATTTTTGCGGCCATTCGATATCTTCAAAGCCGCAATCGCAGAATCATCCTGAGCCAAGCCAACGCTCCTCATTATTGGCACCAAATCCCTTTATCACCCGGACTCCCATCATCCATTTGGCCATAATGCGGGACAATCCAAGGGAGATCAGCGCGCCACCAAAACCCCAGAGGGCGCAAAAAACCAGCAGTGAGCCGTAATCGATGCCCTTGGCGCTAAGGTAAGGCTTGATGCCCAAAACACTGGTAACCACCGAAATGGTGACAATGATAAGAACGTTGGTTAACAAAAAAAGTAAAATTCGTTTACCGATAGCCATGATCTGATGTCTCCTTGATTCGTTTGTTTTAACTATTCAAAAGCCAACCGATGCAATCTGACGGTGAGCCTTGTACCGCGTTCACCGTAACGGCATCAGACAGACGTTTCATTTTGCCTTCCAGGTTTGGATCATTGATTTGGGTTTGGATGTAACTCACCATCGTCTGCGGGCTGGGGCCACCGATGGCATCCAGGCAGGACAATCCCTTCTGCAGGGGAACAAGACCCGCTGACGGCAATTGATACCGCACCCAGGTATTGGCGATGGTCATGACCGTCTCCTCCACAACTCCGAGGGAAGGACTTTCCGCGGCAAGTTCACTGGGGGTGACCTGCAGGGTCTTGACCTGACTTAAAGCATAAGATCCCGTTTTATAGGTTAGGTAAATGACCCCCGATACACCAGCCACCAGCAAAAGCACGGCACCCAGCGCAACAGGAAGGACATACCGGCGATATCGAATGGCGAGAGACGTCAGTACATAGAATTTGTTTTTCATGTGGATTCTCCATGGGGAAGGATTCCCGATGACAAGATTATCGGTTAAATCTCAACTTTGCTAAAATAGATAAATAGAAAACTATTAATCGCTTTACACAATACATGTCCGCATTGAAGATTTGACGAACAAAAGCAAAGATCGGTTAAGGCGTCCCGCCAGTCGACCGAAAAAAAATGGGCGCGGCCAATGCCGCGCCCACCACTAGGGGGAAATACCTCACCTACAGGAATCAGTTCATTTGTTGGATCCCGGCCAGACGCCATTGGTCGGCGTATTGGGGTTTAATGAAGGTCCATTCTTCCTGGAACTTCACCGGCTGGGTATCGCTGCCCTCCACCACTTTTTGCGTGGACTCGTCCACTGTGTAATCGAGAAGATTGGCGGTAAAAACCACGGTGGCCAGCGTATCACCACCCTCCTGCCATTCCCGCGTCACTTCGATATGGCGCACCGAGATATTTTCGAGACGATTGATCTGCCGGTTGCGTTTGAGGTGCTCGGCATCGCGGGCTAACTCATCATAAATTCCACTTTCCATCCGATCGCTGACGGTCGAGAGATCACGGCGGGTCCAAGCACCCTGGATTTTGAAAAAGATGTCGGACGCCTCATCAGGACTTAACGTCGGGGTTCCCAAAGATTCTATCCTGTCATTTTGATGTAATGACGGGGATCCGAAACCAACGGGTGCGATTTGATCTTGGGCGACAGAAGAGCTGTATTGCCGGTTCATGTTGCTGTATCCCATCGCGGTTGCCGATGCTGGACGCAGCTGACGATTTTTCCACCAGCGAAAGCCAAAATACGCCACCGCTGCGAACAATATGATCTCAAGAAAGCCGATGCCGCCGGCGCCGCCCCCCAACCCAGCCGCGTGGCCGAGAGAACTGAACAGCATACCGCCCAACAAACCACCCGCTAAACCACCCGCCAAACCGCGCATAAAGCCACCACCGGCGGGAGCAGCCGGAGCCGCTCCGGGAGCAACGTTATCCTGGGGACGAGACTGCTGGGGAGGTCTCTGCGCGGGAGTGGAACGATTGCCGCCAAATCCGGAGCTGCGCCCCATGGATCGACCACGCCCGGCGCGAGCTTCTGCCTGGGATGAATGGAACATCTCGACGGCTGAACCTAAAACAAAAAGCATGAGCAAAAAACGTATCGCGGATGTCATGCGATTTTTCAAAATCATATTGGATCTACCTCTTCAAAACTGTTTTTAAGAAACCAGGGAATGCATCGACCAAACTCCATGCGGCCCATGTTGTCCTATTATCGACGGCTTCAATGATTTATAAAAATAGATAAAAAATCATAATAACTTCGCTTAAAGCAATATTAATTAAATACCAATAATTTCAGTCGATTATCCAATGATTATTTTTGATATTGATTCTCAATATTGCTTCCGATAAAAGCTTCCTGCACACCATGTGAAGGAGACCATTCGATGCAAACCGAAACTTTCCGCTTCATCCAAGGAGCCATCATCAGTTTTTCGATCCTATCGTTCCCATCGTCCGTTTTGGCCGCCGACAGCGTGGTGGTGTATTCCGCACGGAAAGAGCATTTGATCAAGCCAGCTTTTGATCAATTCACCAAAGAGACCGGCGTTGCGGTGACCTACATCACCGATGGAGAAGCGCCATTGATGGCTAAACTGAAGGCCGAGGGTCCACGCTCCCCTGCCGATGTTTTTATGACCGTCGATGCGGGGAACCTGTGGCACGCAGCTCATGAGGGTCTGCTGCAGCCGGTGGAATCAAAAGTATTGCAGGACAACGTGCCAGCCCATCTGCGGGATCCGAAGAACCAGTGGTTTGGGTTGAGCGTGCGTGCCCGCACCATCGCCTATAATCCCAAAAAGGTAAAGCCCGCTGAACTGGTTGGGTATGAGGATTTAGCGGGCGCTCAATGGAAGGGTCGCCTCTGCCTGCGCACCTCGAAAAAGGTCTATAACCAATCGTTGGTGGCCATGATGATGGCGGATCTCGGTGCGGAAAAAACCGAAGCCATCGTCAAGAGTTGGGTGGGCAACCTGGCCACAAAAGTCTTTCCGGATGACACGGCGGTTCTGAAGGCGATCGATAGCGGTGCCTGCGATGTTGGCATCGTCAATACCTACTACTTTGGTGCTCTGCAAAAAGAAAATCCCTCCGTGAATGTGTCCCTGTTTTGGCCGGACCAAAAGGGCAAGGGAGTTCATGTGAATATCTCCGGAGCCGGAGTGGCCAAACACGCTAAAAACCACGCGGGAGCCATCAAACTTCTAGAATGGTTATCTTCCCCCTCCGCACAAAAACTGTTTGCGGACGTCAATCTGGAGTACCCCGTCAATCCCAAGGTGGAACCTGCGGCTCAGGTCAAAGCCTGGGGCACCTTTAAACAAAACCCCCTGAATGTCGTCCGTGCGGGCGAGATGCAGGCTGTTGCCATCAAACTGATGGATCGGGCCGGCTACCAATAATGCCGCGACGTCCACCACGCCTAGGCTCCCGCTGGTGGAGCCTGCGTATCCTGGCCTTGGGCATCATCACCGTTGTCGGACTGCCCATTCTCAGTATCCTTGCGTCCTGGTCCGGCGGTCCGGCACCGATTTGGCAGCATCTGCGGGAAACCGTCCTGACCTCACTGATATTTAATTCCCTGTCCCTCATGGTAAGCGTGGGATGTGGCACCCTGCTCCTGGGTGTGCCGCTGGGCTGGTTGATGGCGAATTTTGAATTCCCTGGCCGGCGTTTTTTTTCCTGGGCTGCCTTGAGTCCACTGGCGATTCCCGCCTATGTGCTCGGATTTGTTTATCTGGGTATGCTGGAATCCTATGGTCCCGTCGGACAATTCGTCACCGGAACATTGGGCTGGTCCTATCGCCTGGAAGTGCGCTCAGGGTGGGGTGTTGCGATGGTGCTGATCCTGGCACTTTATCCCTATATTTACCTGATTTCCTATAATGCTTTTCAAACACAGGGACGCAAGGTGTTGGAAGTGGGGCGCTCCCTCGGACGAACCCCGACGCAGGTTTTCTGGTCAACCGCTCTTCCCATGGCCAGGCCGTGGATCGCCGGAGGGCTGGCCCTGGTGGGAATGGAAACGCTGGCGGATTTTGCCACGGTCTCAATTTTTGTGTATGACACCTTGACAACGGCGATCTACAAATCCTGGTTTGGTTTTTTCTCCCCCATCGGTGCAGCTCAACTCTCGACGCTGCTCATAGCCCTGACACTGGGCCTGAATCTCTGGGAAAAAAGGCAGAACCGTCGCCGGGCGTTTTATGCCATGGGCAGTCCCCATCTGCAGGACGCGCGCATGCCGTTGAGCGGTTGGCGTCGCTGGTCCGCCAGTGCTTTTTGCCTGGGCATTATTTTGCTGGGGTTTGTGCTGCCCATCATCCAGTTGGGAATTTGGGCCGGGGCCCATTGGTCCGGCGAGGTGACGATGCGTACCTTGGAATTTACCCTCAATTCCCTGCTCCTGGCTGGGGCAGTGGTCATGGTGGTGGTGAGCTGCGCCCTGGCGCTGGTGATGGCGCGCCGTTTTTACCCCAGTCTTTTGGTGCGTGCCGCCAATGTCATCGCTATTCTCGGATATGCTTTGCCCGGCACGGTGCTGGCCATCGGGGTTTTTCTACCGTTTTCCCGCCTGGACCATCTCTGGGCCGATGCCTGGGTCCGTTGGTTTGGCAGGGATCCCGGCCTGATTTTCACCGGGACGGCGGCCATCATGATCGTTGGATTAAGCCTTCGGTTTATGGCGGTGGGACATGCCACCATTGCGTCCGCTCTGCAACGACTGTCCCCCAAATTAGACGAAGCCAGTGTTTCCCTCGGCGTGGGAGGCTTTAAGATGGTGCGCCGCATTCATCTGCCTCTGTTGGGGAGCAGCTTATTTACGGCCGCCATTCTGGTCTTCATCGACGTGATCAAGGAAATGCCACTGACCCTTATGACTCGACCCATCGGTTGGGACACCCTGGCAGTTAAAATCTATGAATTTACCAGTGAAGGAGACTGGCAACGGGCATCGATCCCGGCCATCCTGCTGTCACTGGCAGGCTTGATCCCCGTCGCTATCTTATCCCGCCAATTGCGGAGGAATTCATGAGCACTCTGGCCCTGGAACTGCATGATGTTCATCATGCTTACGGTTCAACACCATCGCTGTCCGGTGTTACTTTTTCTCTGGCCGCTGGGCGAATCGGTTGTCTCCTCGGCCCCAGCGGTAGTGGCAAAAGTACAATCCTACGGTGTATTGCGGGCTTTGAAAGCATTCACCAGGGGTCGATTCGCATCAACGGCCGACTGGTGGCGGATCCTGGGTTTTCCCAAACGCCAGAGCAAAGGCGGCTGGGCATCGTTTTTCAAGACCACGCCCTGTTCCCTCACCTGACGGTCCGACAGAATCTGGCCTTTGGCATCACCCGTATGCCGCGTCCCCAGCAACAGTCGACCATTGCAGAGCTGCTTCACAAACTTGAAATTGACGATCTTGCTGATCGCTTTCCTCATGAATTGTCGGGAGGCCAGCAGCAAAGGGTGGCCCTGGGACGGGCGCTGGCCCCCAATCCGGATATCATTTTGCTGGATGAACCGTTTTCCAGCCTCGACACGCGGCTGCGCATGAAAATGAAGCGGGAACTGCGGACACTGCTTCGTTCATTTGGGGTCACCGCCCTCATGATCACCCACAGCCCCGATGAAGCTTTCGATATAGCCGATGAAATGGGTGTGGTGTCCGATCGCCGGATCACCCAATGGGGCACCCCCTACGATCTCTATCATCATCCCCGCAATCAAACCGTCGCGGAATTCCTCGGACGCACCTCCCGTATCGAAGCCCGAGTGACGGCAGATGGCCGACTGGAGACAGAACTGGGTTTGCTACCCGGCCTAGCTGCTGATTACGGAATTCAGGGATCTCGCTGCTCCTTGTTACTGCGACCGGATGACGTCATCCATGACGACCAGGCTCCCCTCATTGCGGAAGTCGCCTACGTCACGTTTCGCGGCATGTACCAGATTCTGGGACTGCGGTTGCCCAGCGGCAGTGAACTGTTCTGCTTTGTTTCCAGCCACCATGAAACCCACGCCGTTGGGACCAGGATCGGCCTGCGGCTGGACATGCAACACGTGGTGGTCTTGAATTAGTGATTACATCCACAACTGCGCACCCAAAACAAAACCGCCCCCGTCGGTCAGGACGGAGGCGGTTTTCAAGGAAATTATCGTGAATTAGCTGGAAGCTGCCCGTCTGCGGGCGGCTTCGTATTTGATGATATCGTCAGCGTCGATCTCCCCCTGATCATGGTCGCCACCACCATGGCCGACCATGCTGCGCAGGTTGCTCCGGGGGTTTTTATGTTCTTTCAGTCGGTCCTTTTTCTTTTTGAGCTGGGAAAACATTTTGTCCGCCATACGATCGATGGACCCGTACATGTCGTCGCAGGCATGCTCAACATGAATGGAAAAACCATCACCACCGGTTAACACACAGTTGGCACTGTGCATATGCCGATCGACCGAGAATGTAATGTGCGCCTCAATCGGCTTGGTCGCAAACTTGTCGATCAGGGGGTTGATTTTGTTGCGGGCGTACTCTTGCAGGGCGGTGGATACTGACATGTGTTTGAATGAAAACTGGAACCGCATCGTAAAGGCCTCCGTCGGTAGAAGTGAACACAATTGGGCCCGGCAACCTGGATGGCCGCTCGGCCCCATCAGCCTACCTATCGGCATAATTTCATTAATCTTTAGGGTGATTTTATGATTCTTTGAAGAAATTGGTTCCCCTGATGTCAGCCACGGACATTCGACGATCGCAAGTCATTGAATTAATTAATACCTTGCCACACACCCGGAAATTCTAATAAAACATTCCTATGTTGTTAGGCCAAGTCCCGGTTACCCATATCGCCAAAGAGGCATCAGTGCAGATGGAGGCCACCGAAATTCGCGGTGAAGTCGATCGGATTTCCTTTCGCAATGAGGAAAGTGGATGGACGGTTCTGCGTTTGAAAAGCGATACCCATTTTGAAATGGTCACCGTGACCGGAAGTTTTGCCAACATTCGGCCGGGAGAGCACTACCAGTTATTGGGACACTGGACCAATCACCAGAGTTACGGCCGGCAGTTCAAAGTCGAACGATCCGTGGCCATTCGCCCGAATTCCACCCGCTCCATAAAAAAATACCTCTCTTCGGGGCTTATCCCGGGGATTGGTGAAAAAACCGCGGATAAAATCGTCTGCCATTTCGGCGAAAACACCTTCGATATCCTCGACAAGAAGCCGGAGCGTCTGCAGGAGGTGCCATCCATCGGGCGCAAGAAAGCTGAAGCGATCATCGATGCCTGGCAGATCAACCAGACCAACCGTGAAATTGACCTCTTTCTGAGTACCCACGGATTATCCCCCTCCCTGGCAGCTAAAATCATCCGCCACTACGGCAATGCCGCTATTTCCGTCGTGAGCCGTAACCCCTATCGACTGGCCGTCGACATCTCCGGCGTCGGTTTTCTCACCGCGGATAAAATTGCCCAAAGCATCGGCATCGCGCTGGATTCGCCAGAACGCGTCAATGCCGCGATCCTGTACATCCTCGAGCAGGCGGAGGAACGGGGGCATACCTATCTCACCACCGCACAGATTCATAAAGAACTTGCCGTTATTCTAGGGTTGCCACCAGAGAAGATTCTGGATCTGATGGCGCCCTGCCTGATTGAGCTGAATCGCGGCGGCGCCCTGATTTCTGAAACGATGACAAACGAAGATGGTCTGACATCCGCCCACTTTCTGACGGAGCTGCTCACGGCCGAGGCCACCATTGCAGCCCACCTGGCCAACCTGTTGCAGACCCCCATGAGTTCCGAATTGTCCCGTATCAACGATTGGCTGTCCCGGTACTCTCAGCAGACCGGATCACCCCTGACAGACAGCCAGCTCAGCGCCGTGCGGCAGGCCGCCACCCACCGGGTTTTTATCCTGACCGGGGGACCTGGTGTTGGCAAAACCACCACCGCCAATGCCATCATCCGACTGCTAAAAGCGATGGGAAAAACCGTGGCACTGGCGGCACCCACAGGGCGTGCAGCCCAACGCCTGACGGAGGTCTCCGCCATTCAGGCCAAGACCATTCATCGCCTTTTGGAATGGACCCCGCAAAATCACGGATTTACAAAGGATGAATTCAATCCTCTAACAGCCCAGGCGGTGGTCATTGATGAAGCCTCCATGCTGGACGCCCGGTTGGCGGCCAGCCTGCTGTCCGCTATTCCCCGCACCTCGCAAATCGTTTTTATCGGCGATGTGGACCAGCTTCCATCCGTGGGACCCGGCAACGTTCTGCATGACATGATCGACTCACAAAAGGTGCCCTTCTGCCGCCTGACCGAGATATTCCGGCAGGCGTCGTCGTCCGCCATCATTCAGACCGCCCACGCCATTAACCGCGGTGAGGTGCCGCAGTTTTCCAATGAAGCTGGGGTGGATTGCCGGTTTATCGAGGCGGAAAACCCGGAAGAAATCAAGGCTATCGTGCAAAAGCTGATGAAAGAAACCCTGCCGCAAAAGCTTGGTTTTCATCCCATTCGGGATATCCAGATACTAACTCCTATGAACCGCGGCGATATCGGCACCAAGCAGTTGAACGATGAAATTCAACAGTTACTAAATCCCCCGCGAACCGATGTGCATGAATTCAAGCGGGAGAGTTATACCCTACGTCGGGGCGACAAAGTGATTCAAAGTAGCAATAACTACGATCTCAACGTCTTTAATGGCGACATTGGCTACGTGGAGGAGGCTGCGGTGGATGGCGGCAAGGTGATTGTCACCTTCGGCGATGAACGCACGGTCACTTACACGCCGGACAATGTCGGTGATCTGCGCCTGGCCTATGCTATCACCATTCATAAATCGCAGGGCAGCGAGTTTCCGGTGGTGATCCTGCCGATCTCCATGCAGCATTATGTCATGCTCCAAAGAAACCTGGTGTACACCGGACTAACCCGGGCCCGCAAACTGGCGATCTTCGTGGGGAGCCGAAGAGCCCTACAGTATGCGGTGCAAAACCAGATATCCATGAAACGTCAGACCTTTCTGGTGGAGCGGATTCATCGTGAGTTGCAGCATGCCTGAATCCCATCCCTTCACCCGAAAGTTCCAAGACTGGTCATCCAGCATTCTCTCATTGACCGTCCTCTTGATCGCGCTCCGTTTGCTCGGTGGCCTGACCATGCCGGTGGTTCAGGATGAAGCCTACTATTTTCATTGGGCCCGCTTTCTCGATCTCGGCTACTTCGATCATCCCCCTATGGTGGCCTGGTGGGCTGCCCTGGGGAACCTGTTTCCAGGTTCGGGATTCTGGTCCCGTTTTGGCACCATGCTGTTTGCCATCCTCCTGATTCCGCTGACCATCAGCCTTTGCCGTGAAGCAGGACTGCGGGACCGGTCGCGCCTTTGGGTGGCTCTGCTGCTTTTTCATGTGAGTCTTGGCGGGATTCTCTTTGGTTTTCTCGCCACACCCGATGCTCCCCTGATCTTTTTCTGGACGCTGGCCCTCCACGAATCCATTGTGGCCCTGCACCGGGATCCTCGCCGTTGGTTGACCGCTGGACTCGCCACAGGAATGGGTCTTTGGGGTAAATACACCATGTCCCTGATTGGCCCCGTTTTTCTCTGGGGATTGTTAAAGGACAAAAACCAAGGTCTCAAATCCCCTTGGCCTTACCTCGGTGGCGTCGTGGCACTGGTGGTCCTTGTTCCACATCTATATTGGAACAGCCAGCACCACTGGATATCGCTTAAATTTCAATTTGGGCACGGGATCCAGGGAACCCATGAGGTGGATTTTGAGTTGGGAACAGACCTGCCAGCTCCACTGCCACTGATGAAAAACTCTGAGGAATTCAAAATCGGTGATTATTTTATGACGCCGGAAGATCGCGACAAGCCCCCCAAACCTGAAAAAACCGCCGGACAAAAGCTGGTGCAACGGTTGCAGGATTTTGCCACCAGCCAGGCTCTGATCTGGGGCGTCTTATTGGTACCGTTGGTTGCTGCATGGCGACAAAGTCGTCGTAACCGCGCGCAAAATAATGACGGACTCTATCCGGCGGCTCGTCATATTCTGGCCGCCGCTGTGGTCGTGCCACTCGGTGTTTTTGGTCTGATTGCCTTAAGCAAACCCATTGAAGCCAACTGGCCCGCGATTTACCTGCTGGGGGCCGGCATCCTTTTGGCAGGCAGTTGGTCATTCAAGCTTCGTTCCGTGCAAATAGCAGCGGCTCTCAATGTTTTGCTGATCGCAGTCCTGATTCTGCATGCCCATATTCCATTGCCCACAAAGGGCCGCGACCGGGTCTTGTTTGAGACCAGCGGTTACCAGGAGTTGGCAACCTTGCTGCAGTCGCAGTCCCTACCGATTCTTGCCGACACTTACCAGAACGCGGCCATGCTCTCGTTTTACATGCCAGATCGCGCCATCACCCAATGGCCGGGCATCACCCGTCATTCTGAAATCACCCGACGTCCCGCCATGAATCCCCATAGCCTTAAGGATCTCAAGGCATCCGGCTTCATTCTGGTCAGTGAGCAGGAATATCCGCCCCGTTTGCCGGGATTTCAAATGGCTTCCGTGCGGGAGGTGCGGGATTGCCGCCACGGGGGTCAAAAGGTATCCCTGGCCTTTGAGACACCCACGTTCACTCCCCCGTGTCGGAATGTGTTGCATCGGTGGTTCATTATTCACTATCGCAGTCTTTAATTTCCGTTATTGTGAAAGCCATAGTAGATATTTTGTGGTGGCTTTTTTAGTGGAGTGGGTGGCGCCATTTTCTTATCCATCAAAAACTGATGAATCGCATACCGGGCATAACGAATCTTATAGCGACGCAATATTTTAAATACTTCCAACAGCATGCGTTCAGCGCTCTTGATGCGCCAGGTGGGATTCACTTTCAGAGTTTTCTTCAGTAAAGACCGCAACAGACTTTCCATCTTTTTGTCGCTGCAAACGATACGACTAAAATCAATGTCTTTCATCGCTGCCATGATCTCATGCCGGCTTTTACCCGCAGGAACCGCTTTTTTCCCCGTCAGCATTTCATAGAGCAAAAGACCGACGCAGTAGAGGTCTGATTGCGGAACGATCGGCGAATCGGAAATATGCTCAGGGGAATAGTAGCCGGGTGTACCCACCATATAGTTTTTATAATCTTCGACCTCTTCCTGGCAGGCTAAACCGAAGTCCATCACCAGCACGCGACCGCTTTTGTCGACCATGACGTTAGGTGATGAGAGATCAGAATGAATCGTGTCATGCAAATGTAGGTAATCAATGCCCTGCAGCATGTCGATGGTGATACTCAGAGCCACCAACGGCGGCAGACGACCAAAATGCTTTTGCAAGGTATGCAGTGACCAGCCGTCCACAAACTCGCTGACGATATAGCATTCGGGCGGATCGAAGTTGCTGTCTATAAATTCAACAATATGCTTGTGACGGAGCCGTGAAACGATCAACAGCTCACGGTGGAAAATCCCCAAAAATCGTTTGCTCAATTGGTACTTTTTGTGAAGGATCTTGATGGCAACGGTCCGACCTGTGCGCTCGTCTACCGCACGGAAAACGCGACCTAGTCCGCCAGCGCCGACTTCGGCAATCAAACGGTAATTTTTCAATTTTTGCGCCGCAGAACCCACGTAATATCCACTCCCTGAGAGCCTATGACATTCCAACTCCGCAATTTGGCTCTTCGGTGGATTTACATAAAACCTTTGCTATTCGCGATTGTCCGATGCGCAAATACCGGCGCTTTCTTATTTGAAAACAAGGATTAAGCAAGAAAACTCAAGGCGTGGGCGTACTGAAAACCGATGCGGTCAAATTGGCTCAGGATCTCATCGTAGAGATAATCCGCATAATATCCCAGAACCCCAAGAGCATCGGAAAAGTCGGAATAAGCCAGATTGCTGGCAAGCAGCTCAAGCACCAGGCCGATATCACCATTTTGATTGATGACGATTTTAACCATGTGGCAATCTGCATTGAGCTCCAGCAGATAACGGGAAATCTCCGGCCAGCTTTCCCAGTCGATATTTAACTTGAGAAAGGGGTTAACATTCAACACCAGCCAGGTATCATTAAGATGCACGGTCAACGGATAGGAGCGATCCTGTCCCTGCCAACCGGTGAGCCAGGATTGCGGACCATTGCTGCGAAACGACCATCCATAGTCGCGCAAATAGCACTCCAGCATTTCGGATGAACACCGATTCATAAGTTGCATATTCCAAAAGTTTTTCTGAGTTGTTTCAAGGCTATCGGGTTAAAAAATATTCGTCAACTAAATGGTAGAACCCCATGCAAGAATCCTCCCATCCCGGTTTTGAAAAACGATTTTTTGAATGGGTAAGCTGCCGTAATATTAAGATCATCCGGGATTTTTTCTCAATATCACCAAACAACCAACGCGCCGAGTTTCTTTTTTTTAAACCACCGGCCACGCGCGGTATCGTGTTGTTTGCCCATGGCACTGGCAATGACAAAATATTTCCGCAGGTACAGCTGTTTCAAGGCCTCCTGCAAGCAGGATACGCTGTGTTTACCTTTGACCTTGGTGGTCACGGCCGCCATGCCACGACCCTACTAAACCTCCACACCGGGGGAACGTTGAACGCCGCCATGATGACGCTACGGCAGTTGCTACGCATCCACGACCTACCGGCCCGTTTGCATCTGACGGGATACAGTTTGGGGGGACATCTGGTATTGGACTACCTCTGCCAAAACCCGACTGAGAGGGACATCGTCTCAGCCGCGGTCATTGCCGTGCCCCGGCAGGTTTCTCTCTCGCTCCTGACCGGCCTCAAAGAGTTGAGAACCTTTGTGGACCCGGTGTTTTGGCGCAGTGCTGCGTTTTATGGTCTATGGGACCTGATTCCGGCCCTCGGCCCCTTCAAACGCCGGCTTTATCCTGTGCGACTGGAGGGATTGGGGCGTGGATCTTTGTCCTATATGAAGGTGGTGAAAGATATCATTGAGCAGGGTTCCATCCCCAGGCCATTATCCCTGATCCAAAAACCAGTTTTGGGAATTTTTGGTGGCCGCGATGCCATCGCCGACTGCGAAGCCGGACACGAGATGATCAAAGAACTCCCAGCCGGGAGCTACCATTGCTGTGCTGAACGGACTCACTTTACGGTATTATTGTCGGAGGAGACTATCGCAACGGTCGTTCGATGGATCGTTCAACACAACGGGGCGGGCGATGTTTAAAATCGATGTGCATATGCATTTGGCGGGTACCGGATGTTGCGAATCCGGCTGCCATGTCTCTCCGGAATTCCGCCGTCGCCTGACCTTCAAACTAATTAAGGTGATGCAGAAGCTGAGCGAGCAGCAAATGGAGACTTCCGTTGATCGCGACTGGATTCAGTTGGCTGCCCGATTGGTGGAACAGAGTGAAGTTGACTTTGGGGTGGCTTTGGGATTTGACGGGGTCTATGAGCATGGTGCGGGGCGGTTGCATCCGGACAAGTCCCAAATGATCGTGCCCCACACCTGGGTTTTTGAAACCGCCCGTTCCTCGCGGCATCTCCTGCCCGGCCCCAGCATCAATCCCCATCGCCGCGATGCACTGGATATCCTGGATGATTGCATCGAGGAGGGGGCCGTCCTGATTAAATGGCTTCCCGCTACCCAAGCCATCGATCCGGCAGACGCTCATCACCGCGCCTTTTATCGCAAACTTGCAGACGCCCGCATCCCCCTGCTGGTGCACATGGGAGGTGAGCGAACGTTTGCAGAGATCGCTCCTGAATACAACGACATTGAGCGGATCATAGTGCCGCTTGAGGAGGGGGTGACGGTGATCTGCGCCCACACCGCCACAAAAATCTATGGTGCACGGGAGCCCGACCACCTGCCCCGTCTGCGACAATTGATCGAGCGTTATTCCGGGCTCTACGTGGACAATTCCGGCATGTGCAATCCGGCCCGTTTTGTCCATCTACCTCGTCTGGCCCATGATGAGTTGATCCGAAGCCGCACCCTTTATGGTAGCGATTGGCCGGTACCCATCAATGCTATCTATTTTTTGGCAAAAATGGGCTGGAAGGACATGCGACGCATGGAGGCGATTCCCAATGCCATCGATCGTGACATCGCCATCAAACGCTATTTTGGTTATGACGACACCACACTAACCCGCGCCAATACCGTATTGCAGAATCTTGATCGTTGGACTTCACTACGTTGACGATCTATTAGAAGTCGTATCATAAATGGGATGGCTAGGCGCGCGGGAGGCGAGGACCGCAGTTGAGACAAGCCTCAATGAGGACCGCAGCCGACCAAGCAACAACGCCAGCGTATTTATGAGACGGCTTCTACCTTCGTAAGGAGTCGATCTCTTCGACAACCTCGCGATGAGCCGTCAACTTTTTGAGGTCGCCAAGAAACAAGCCCACGTTGGGATTAGGATTGGTGCGGGATCCCTCCACATAAGCCATCTGCAGCCAAATCGGCAGGCGGGCCAAGGCATAAGCGAGATTTTCGCGGGAATAGGCCATCTGCTTTTCCAACACCGCAGTGGCCAGTTGTGACATCGCCTGGTTGCGGGATACTGCATAATAGAACAGCATTTCAAAGCGGGGATGATCCAATGCCACTCCATGGCTCAAAAAATGATTGAGTATGACATAACAGGTCAACGCATTGACGGTCTTTTGGTTCAACTGCCGTAAATCCTCAATGGTGCCTTTGGCCAGATAGTCCATAAAATCATAACTTGAGCGATCG
>JAKQGS010000066.1 GCA_029556045.1 Pseudomonadota bacterium
TGCTGGCCGGTTTGGCCGCGGGCATAAAAAGTACGAGACACCTGCGCCCCGCCAAAGGAGCGGTTTGCCAGCAGACCTCCGTATTCACGGGCAAAGGGAACCCCTTGGGCCACGCACTGATCGATGATATTCACGCTGACCTGAGCCAGGCGGTATACATTGGCCTCGCGAGCCCGAAAGTCGCCCCCCTTTACCGTGTCGTAAAAAAGGCGGAAAATACTGTCACCGTCATTTTGGTAATTCTTGGCGGCATTGATGCCCCCCTGGGCCGCAATGGAGTGAGCCCGACGGGCGCTGTCCTGAAAGCAAAATGCCTTGACCTTATAGCCCAACTCTCCCAAAGTCGCCGCCGCCGATGCGCCCGCTAAACCGGTGCCCACCACAATCACTTCATATTTACGTTTGTTGGCCGGGTTCACCAACTTCATGTCAAAACGATGTTTGTCCCATTTTTCTGCGAGCGGGCCCGCAGGAATCTTTGCGTCTAATTTCATGAAAAACTTCTCCCCATCCTAACGTACAATGCCAAGCCAGACAGAAACTGGAATTGAGATATTGCCAAGAACCACAAGCCAACCCAATACCGGCCCCAGGCGACGGATGCAGGGATTGTACTTTGGGTGATTAAGACCCAGCGACTGAAACAGGCTGGAAAGTCCGTGACTCAAATGGATGCCCAACACCACCATGGCGGCCACATAAAAAAATGATATGGCCGGTTGGGAAAAACCCTCGACCACCATACGGTAGACGTCCGGGCGATTCAGACTATCCACAGAGGCCCCTGTGAGATTAGCCAGGCGAAAAGTATAGTGGAGCAGGTGATAGATCAAAAACAGCAGAACAAATAGTCCCGTCATGGGCATGGTACGGGAAGCAAACGATGCCTGAATGGTATTTTTAAATACATACGGATAGGGGCGAGCCTCTCGGTTGGCGCGAGTCAGGCGGATGGCGGTCACAATATGCACCACAAACAGGACCACCAGGCCGCCCCGCAGGATCCACAACAATCCAAAAGGAAGCTGCCGTAGCGATACCGCGTAAGCATTTAGGGCTTCCGGACCTACAAAAATATTTAGATTGCCTAAAAGATGGGCAATTAAAAATCCATAAAGACCCAATCCCGTCAGAGCCATTAAATATTTTGACCCGAGGGAAGAACAAAAAATGGAACGCATCCGACTCATTGACTACTCCGGTAACTGTCTTTGATGTGAGACACAAATTAATTGTGTGAACCTAAGGAATGACGTCCCCTATACCTAATGCAAATGAATCCAATAGTCCACGGCAAGAATGGGGGAAAAACAACAAAAAACCCAGCATGGCGCTGGGTTTTGCGTTTCATGTTTACCCATAATTTCAGGCGGTTAATGGGCCAACCATCACCTGGACCTGGGGCTGATCCTTCATCAAACGGCAAGCTACTTTTTGCACATCCTCCACTTTAACAGCCGCAACCTTTTTGGGGTATGTGAGAAAGTCGTTATAGCCGATACCATAAAGCTCCATCAAAGCCAGAGTCATGGCCTGGGCTTCACCCCGCTCCAAATCCGCTTCATGCGAGCCAATCAGGTAGTTGACCGCCCGCTCCAGCTCCCCGGCATCAACGGCCCGGTCCTGAATATCGCTTAGCTCCCGCATTAAGGCTGCCTGGGCCCGCTCCACCTTTTCGTTGGCCGTGGCAATATAGGCCCCAAAGACACCCGGATGCTTGCCATAACTGCTCAAGGGTGAAACAGAATAGGCCAGACTTTCCGCGTCCCGCAACTTCAGGAACAATCGTCCACCCGAGCCTCCCAAAATCATCGAGAGGACGTCGAGGGCTGCACGGTCCTTGTCCCCCCAGGCCAATCCCCTGAATCCCATCACAATATGGGTTTGCTCTTTGTCTTTTGCCAAACGCACCAAACCCACGACTGGTTTCTGAGTCAGGGCTTTTTCCGCCTGGGCAAACACACGTGGCTGGCTTTGGCGGGGCTTCCAATGACTGACCAAAGAGGTCTCTAAAAGTTTTTTCATGGTGGCCGGGTCATCCGGTCCCACACAACCCAACACCCAAGGGCCGTCGTCCCTTAACTGCAAAAACCTTTTTTTCAGGAACTCCGGCGTGAAACGGAGGACTGACTCTTTGAGGCCGTGGGCGGGCCAGCGGTAGGGGTGCTCCCCATAGAGCCTCTCCTGAAAGGCTCTGAGGGCCATGGAAGATGGAGAGTCTTCTTCAAGCCGCAGGGTGTCCATGATATCCCTCTTAATGGCATCCCACTGCTCTTCGGCAAATTCCGGGTGTAAAAAGGCCTCAATCCAAAGGGGCAGAAGATCCGAAATCTGGTCGGCCAGGCAGTGCAGCTTTACCCCAAAACTGTCTTTCCCAGAAAATCCCTGCAGCTCCGCACCAGCACCCTCAACCTTTTCCAGTAATTGATCGTAGGTTAACGACCGGGTCGCGGTGCCCAGAAGCGAGGACAATGCATGATACAGACCAGCCTCTTCACGGGACTCGCCACGAACGCCGCCTTCCGAGGCTGCCACCAGGGAAAACATCTGAGAGCTGGGGTTTTGGCGGTAGACCAACTTGATGCCCGGGGCCATCTCAAAAAGAACCGGTGCGAATTCTCCTTCATCGCGCCCCTGTTGCGCCGCTATGGCAGCAACCGGTTCATCGGCGATCCGTCGGGCCTCCTCCAGACCCTGCCGAAAGGCCGTGCGCACGTCTTCCTCGTTGATTGTAGATTTTTGAGGCAGCAGCCCCACGATCACGGCGTGCTCTGGATTCAGCCAACGCTCCAGGGTTCCCTGAATCTTTTGCACCGTGGTTTTATTTACCAGAGTTTCATAAACATCATCGTAGAGGGTTTTATGAGACGTCATCAGGCCGTAACCCAGGCTTCTGGCCTGCCCCACCACCGTCTCTTCCTGTGAGCAGCGCTCCATGCGCAGGTTAGCCCGCGCCCGACCCAACTCCTGTGTCGTGATCGATTGACCAGCCCGAATTAGAGCAACCTCCCGCGCCAGCCCGGTCAACGCTTTCAGGTAGGTTTCCTCAGGGGCAAAGGCACTCAACTCAAAAATACCGCCAAAGTGCGGAGCGTACAGTGAGCATCCCACCGACCCCACAACCCCCTCACGATCCCGCAACCGTCGGTTGAGGCGACTGGCATCCCCAGCCCCCAACGCAAACGCCACCAGATCCAGATCGATGGTATCCGTATGCTCCAGCCCAGGAGCCGGAAAGGCGATCTCCAGGCGCGGCTGTTGGTAGTCCCCTTTGATCAATGTCACACCCAGACTTTTGGGGTAACACCTTTCTCCCAGAGGATGGCGTGGGCCCACCCTGCCCTGCGGACGACCAAAATGCTCCAGCACCAGGGGCCAGATATCCGCGCAGTGAAAGTCTCCGACCATGACCAAGCTGATATTTTCCGGTTGATACCACTGGTTATAAAAGCGCATCACGTCCTGGCGCTCAAACCCAGCAACCGATTCCTCCGATCCGATGATCGGTCGGGCCGCCTCAGTGCCCGCATACATGCATTCAAAAACCTTGCGCCCTACCTTATTGGAAGGGCTGTCGTTACCACGACGGATCTCTTCCAGGACCACCTCTTTTTCCTTGGCCAACTCCACCGGATCAAAGGTGCTGTTGAATATGGCATCGCTCAGCAATTCAATGCCGGTCTGGGTATGGCGACTGGAAAGGGTGAGATAATAAACCGTACGATCAAAGGTGGTGTAGGCGTTCATGTCGCCACCACAAGCCTCCACTGTTGCAGAGATCTCCCCCACCTTTCGTTTGGTGGTGCCCTTGAACAGCATGTGTTCAATCAGGTGGGCCATGCCCCGCTGATCCTTGTCCTCGTCCAGTGAGCCGGCTTTGACCCAACATTGGATAGCCACCATTTTGGAAAAGTGATTTTCCTTCAGAACAACTTCCAATCCATTGGGGAGAATACGATGAAGCATGGGTCAAAGCCTTTCCAGTTAGATAGACGCTTGAAAGTTCAGGTTTACTGCCGAGTGAATCTCCGACCGCTCAAGATAGGGGCGCGAGACCATGTAGGAAATACCAAAATGGTTCTGCTCAAGGCCCAGCCCGCCACTCACGGATCGGCGGGGGTCGTCTTTGACCACAGAGGCTCCATAGGCCAGCGACATCTTCAAGAGGCTATAAATTCTGGCCGACAGAGAGCCAATCACCATCCTCTCGGGTTTCTCCAGATCAACGGTCGTCGCGTTATTTTGTAGAGCCACTCCTGCTCCGACACCACCCGCCCGCAGACCAATATCCAACTCGGGAAAGGCTCCTTCGATCGCGGGAATACGTTCCCGCTCAACAGCCTCAAGCCCAACCGTAGCCAGATTACCCCAAAGAGCGAGGGCACCACCCGCCCGGATGGTGCGCGGTGCAAAATCACGCGCCTCTTCATTGCGCAGATTCATCACCGAAGCCCCCAGCTTAAGTCCGGGCAAAATGCTCCCTGCCAGACCAACGCCAAACGTCACATGACTGGACTTCTCCCATCCCAAAAAACGTCCGGGGTCATCCGAACGCTTGAGCCCTTCGACATATTGCGCTGTGGCTCCCAATGCTATCCAACGTGCCGCGCCCCCCAGTCCCAGGCTTAATCGTTTGTTAACCTTACCGTCGTCAGTTGCTCCATAAGCGCGATCCTGGGCTTTTTCAGAAAATCCGGTAAAAGAGAGGCCGGCAGCAAGACGAGCGGTTTTTGAATCCACCACCCCACCCTGCATGTATTTGCGTCCAGCGGTGGGCCAATGATACCCGAGATCGACCTGATAAACGGTTTCCAGCGGCAGCAGCGCGGGGTTTGCCAAAACTGTCGCAGATCCTTGCGCAGCAGCCACCCCCGCATTGCCGATCGCGAGTCCGTTGCCGCCGATGGATTCAAATTCATCCGGAACCGTCCGTACCAGTTCATCCGCAAGGAGCGCTGAGCTTCCTGCCGTCAGACAAACGATCAGACCAAGCAATAGTCGATTCATGGCAAACCTCTCCTGAAGTCATCAACACGTCTATAAAGTGTATCAGATAGAGATCAAGGGACGCCAATGACATTCGGGTATTCTTCCTCATGTCATCGAAGGACTGCGGGTCTGAACTGTCGATTCATTGGTTTTTGGCCAGCGGCGTCATCCTGAACGAAGTGAAGGATCTGAGATTCTTTTCCTTCACACTGCTCAGGGTCAGAATGGCGCCGTTAGACCACTATTTAGCGGGTGCTGGAGTGGATTTGGATAAAGTGGCGATGTTGTTTTTCGTGACTTTTAACGTGGCGGTGCCGCTCTCGATGGTGACAAATGTGTCCGCAACCGATTTTACACGGCCAATGATGCCACCGGTGGTAATCACCTCTTCACCTGCCTTGAGGTTTTTCAATAACTCCCCATGCTCACGCGTTTTACGGGCCTGTGGACGAATGATCAGGAAATACATGATAAAGAGAAAGCCTACCGGCATGATCAGCATTTCCAGCATGGAGGGCTGCGCGGCTGCGGTCGGTGCGGATTGGGCCATGGCCATTGGAATCAGGTTCAAATCAAACATTATTGTCTCCCACGAACATTGTACGAAATCGGCGGGAGGCTACTGAAAATTGCGCCATTTATCAAGCCGTAGTCACCAGCTCCTGGGCCTTTGGCTCCGGGACGGAGACCTCACGAATCTGTCGCACCTCTGTTTTAACGATCCGATAACTCATCAAAATAACTGATAATGCATAAGGAATAATCACAGTGGTTGCCCCTAGGACCAGGCACAGACCAATGCCATCCAGCAGGCGACTGAGGTACTCGGGATTGGCCACGAACCGGTAAGGGCCGGAGCGGATATGTGGCATTCCGGGAATAAATACACAGCGTTTGCTCCATAATCGACCCAATGACCGAATCGCCCAATGGCGAAATCCCACACCCAGCAGGATCATCAAGGCTCCCAAAAGCTTCAATGGTACGCTGGT
>JAKQGS010000080.1 GCA_029556045.1 Pseudomonadota bacterium
GGACATCATGCCAGCCTGTGGGTTCATGCTGAGGTCCGTGCGGGAAAAGGGATCCACCGCCACAATCAACCGGCCGCCACGCATCACAAATTGATCGATGGCGTATTCCGCCGGCTGCGGCAGTCCTTTGGGGTGAAAGACCAATAGCACATTGATGTCATCGTCGATTTTGCTGGTGGCAGCGTCGACCTTGACCACCTCAAAAAAGTTCTTGAACTGCTCCACGAATACCCAGGCTTCACCCCCTTGCCCGTCCATACCGGGAGGCATACCCTGGGGAGCTCCATCCCCCATCACCGGCAAGGAGGAGAGAATACCCACCTTGGGTTTGGTGGTGACCGTCAGCTTCACCAACGCTTCGGAGATATCGTATTCGAGAAATTCCTCCTTGCGGGGATCCAGGTAGGGAATGGCGGTTTCCTTGTCACCGGCCTGCAGCGAAAGGCCCATCAACAGCTCTTCGCCGGTGGGGGTGCGCACGCCGCTCAAGCCCGCTTTGCGGGCCGCCACTTCCTCATCGCTATCCGGTTTGGGATCGATCACTTCCAGCGTCAGCTTGCCGCCGGACCGCGATACAAACTCCTGCAATACCTCCTGCACCCGGGTGGCATATGTTTTCACTACCACCGGCATATCCTTGAGGCTGCGGGAGTAGTAAAACCGGAGATTCACCGGTTCCTTCAGCTGCGAAGCGATTTTTTTGCTGCCCTCCGACAGGGTATAAACCCGGTCACTGGTAACATCCAGGCGGAAAAACAGCTTTTGCGCGATGATATAGACACTCAGCACCGCCACCAGTAATACGGCGATGCCAGAGGCGGAATTCAACAACCGTTTCGAGTTCACCATGATTATTCTCCTCAAGCGGCTTTTTTAGCGTTCAATACAATGGTGTTCAAAACCAGCGTGGTGAAAATCACCAGCAGAAAATAAAGCACGTCCCGGGAGTCGATGACCCCTTGCGTGATGGGGTTGAAGTGCGGCACCACCCCCAGATTGGCGATAAAGTCCACCACTCGTATCGGCAGAACGGTGGCCAGTATGTCCGTGAACAGCCCCCAGCCCAGCAGCACCATCACAAAACTGATCACCACACCGAGGATAAACGAAATCACCTGGTTTTTGGTGAGAGCCGAGGTCACGCAGGTGATTCCGAGGTAGGCCCCAGCCATCAGAAAACTACCGAGATAACTGCTGACGATAACCCCGTAGTCGGGACTGCCTAAATAACCGATCGTGATAACCAGAGGAAACGTCAACAGCAGAGAGATGCCCAGAAAGGCCCACCCAGCTGTGAACTTGGCCAGCACCGCTTCAAACATGGTGACCGGCAGGGTAAATAGTAGTTCAATCGTGCCTGAATGCCTTTCCTCCGCCCACAGGCGCATGCCAACGGCCGGCACCAGCACCAGATATAACCAGGGGAGAAACGAAAAAAACGACACCAGGCTGGCCTGGTTGCTGTCATAAAGGTTGCCGATAAAAAACGTGCATCCAACGCTGGCCAGTAAAAAAATGATGATAAACACATAGGCTACCGGCGAGCGGAAGTATCCGTAAAATTCGCGTTTAAAAAGCGGCTTGAAGCTTCCCATTACTGCGCTCCTCCCTTCTTATCACCCAGCGTGATGCGCCGGAACACCTGATCCAAGGGGCCTTGCTTCTTGAGCTCTTCCGGAGTGGCATCCGCCACAATTTTGCCGTCCGCGATAATAATCACCCGCTCACAGATGGCATCCACCTCTTCCAGGATGTGTGTGGACAAAATGATCGTCTTGTCCTTGCCCATCTTGCGGATCAGCTGACGAACTTCGTGCTTTTGGTTGGGATCGAGACCATCGGTGGGCTCGTCCAGCACCAAAACCGGTGGATCATGGATAAGGGCCTGGGCAAAACCGACCCTTTGCCGATAACCCTTGGAGAGGTTTTCAATGGGCTTGTGCCACACCGCTTCCAGAAAGCACACGGATTTCATTTTTTCCAGAGCTGCGGCGATGTCACCGAGGGCCATACCTCGCACTTCCGCGATAAACTGCAGGAATTCGCAGACGGTCATCTCACCGTAGGAAGGGGCACTTTCCGGCAGGTAGCCAATCATTTTACGGACTTCGATATTGTCCGTCACCACGTCTTTGCCCCCGATGGTGGCGCGACCGCTGGTGGGCTCCAGAAAGGTGGTCAGCATTTTCATAGTGGTGGATTTCCCGGCACCGTTCGGCCCCAAAAATCCCAGAACCTGCCCCTTGGGGACACTGAAACTAACCCCATTGACTGCCCGAAAGGCCCCATAGTCCTTAACCAGATTCTCGACTTCGATCATGCGGTGGTCTCCTCATCGCCATTGATCAATTCATTGAAAAATCAAGAAAAATTAATTCTTTTGATCGTTAGGAAAACTGGAATTATGTTAATCATTTTTCAATATAAAACAAAGATGTTTTCCGTCAAGGGGGGCTCAGGCAAACCCGCTTTTGGCGATGGACCAGGTAAAGTGTCATCAAAATGGCGGTGCCGATCAGCCCGGTTCCAAGCCCCATCCAAAGACCCCGCAGTCCGAAGTTTTTGGCTTCCACAAAATACCAGCCGATGGGAATTCCCAGCATATAAAAACTGATAATATTGGCCACCAGTGAAAAGCTGGTATTGCCCGGCCCTCGCGCTTTAGTTGTCCTGTCCGAGCAGGGGTCCTGCCATCGCTGAATTGAAAAAACGCGTTTGGGATTCTTTGGACTGTAGAATAGCTTGATTAGTCGTGTTAAGAATCGTAAAATGAAAATCGGGATGAAAGGTCCTGATTTTCACATAGGGTTTTTAAGTGACTGAAAATAATAATATAATTCAGAGGAAAAAGCATCTTCTAGACCTGAAAATGCTTTTAAAAGACAGTCCGGCAGTGGGAATCTTGGGGCCTAGGCAGGTGGGAAAGTCTACCCTAGCGAAACAGATTGGATGTGATCATTTTTTTGATTTGGAAAATCCGAGGGACCTGGCGAGACTAGAAAATCCACAAGTTGTTCTTGAGGGCCTTTCAGGGATTATCGCCATTGATGAAATACAACGAAAACCTGATCTCTTTCCGTTATTGCGATTTTTAATCGATCAAAATCGAAACCAGTCATTTTTAATCCTGGGAAGCGCATCACGGGAGTTGATATCCAGAAGTTCAGAAACTTTGGCTGGTCGAATTCAGTATCTATACCTCAGTGGTTTTAATTTGGGTGAAGTTGGGAGCGATCAACGCGACCAATTGTGGTTGCGAGGGGGTTTTCCACGCTCCTATTTAGCAGACAGTGACGAAGCAAGTTTTCGCTGGCGTGAAAATTTTGTCGCCGATTATCTCGAACGGGATATTCCGCAGTTGGGAATCAGCGTACCTTCATCTCGGTTGCGTCGGTTTTGGATGATGTTGAGCCATTATCATGGTCAAACGCTTAATTACGCTGAACTCGCAAGAAGCATGGATCTCTCAGAAAGAACCATTAAACATTATATCGATATTCTTGCGTCAACCTTTATGGTGCAAATTGTTCATCCCTGGCATAGCAATACGAAAAAACGGTTAATCAAGTCACCCAAGTTGTATTTAAAGGATTCTGGCATTTTTCATTATCTGCAATCTATTCAGTCCAAGGAACAACTAGAAAGTCATCCTAAACTTGGGGCTTCCTGGGAGGGCTTTGCAATGTCCAATTGGCTTGAACAACAGCAAATCTCGCCACAGAACGCATACTACTGGGGAGTGCATGGGCGAGGAGAATTGGATCTTTATTGGCAATGGGGAGGCAAATCTTATGGTGCTGAATTCAAATATAGCGATGCCCCAAAACGAAGTGCAACGATAGACTTTGTGATGTCAGAACTTGATCTTGAGCACCTCTGGATTATTTATCCTGGAGTTGATCGTTATCAATTAGATCAAAAAATAACGGTGCTGCCACTCGGTCAAACTATATAGTTGGGGGCTGAAAAATGTTAAAAGCATGACACAAAGATGTTTTCCGTCAAGGGGGGCTCAGGCAAACCCGCTTTTGGCGATGGACCAGGTAAAGTGTCATCAAAATGGCGGTGCCGATCAGTCCGGTTCCAAGTCCCATCCACAGCCCCCGCAGTCCGAAGTTTTTGGCTTCCACAAAATACCAGCCGATGGGAATTCCCAGCATATAAAAACTGATAATATTGGCCACCAGTGAAAAACTGGTATTGCCCAGCCCTCGCGCAATGGCAGTGGCCACCACCTGCACCCCATCAAACACCTGAAAGGCGGCACAGACCACCATTACTGACAAGCCCATGGCCAGAACCTGGGGGTCATTGGTGAAGACTCCCACAATGGGCCCACTCCACAGTGCAAAAATCAACGCAAATAGACTCATCACCACAACCGCAAGACCGACCCCCAGCCATCCGGAGGCCATGGCAAACCGATAATGACCGGCGCCCCAGTGCATGCCAACCCGAGCCGTGGTGGCCATGGATATGCCGAGGGCAACCTGAAAGGTCATGCTGGCAATACTCAGGACGATCTGGTGCGTCGCCAGTGCTTCCGCCCCCAGCCTTGCCACCAGAACAGAGACCAAAGCAAAGGACCCCACCTCAACCAGAACTTGTATACTCGCCGGGATTCCCAGGCGCACCGTGGCCATCCAGGGCCATTGGCGCCAACCGGACCAAAGCGGCCGGATTGCGGAACGGATGGGTTGCGGACGCTGGCGAGCCAGATATACGGTCACCAGGATCAATGTGATCAGGCAAAAGGTCCGCGTGATCAGGGTAGCCTTTGCCGCTCCCACAGCACCCAGGGCTGGACCCCCCCAACTGCCGGTCACCCAATAGAGATCCAGAAGGTAATTCAATATCCCCGCCACGATGATGATCACCGTCACCGGGGTGACCACCTGCAGAGCCTGCCAATAGCGTTGCAGTACAAAAAAGAACATGAACAGGGGAAAACTCGGCAGGATGGTTTTGACAAACGGCACCATGGTGGCCACCACCTCAGGGCTGGCGCCCGCCAAGTGGTAGTACGGCAGGATCGCACGCACCAGGAGAATACCCACCACCGATATCACCAGAGCCGCCACCAGCCCCACCGCCAATGCCTCCCGGCATCCCTCGCCATCACCGCGACCGTAGGCTTGGGATACCAAGGTATCCAAAGAGAA
>JAKQGS010000087.1 GCA_029556045.1 Pseudomonadota bacterium
CAACGGGCCGACGCTTTCTCCCCTGCTCCGGTGGCCTTGAGGGCCACAATGAGGTCCTTCATACTATCCGGTATCTGCAGCGGCTTTTGATTGCTGGACAGGCTGTCATAATTCGTACGGGCCTTTTCGTTGGTGGGATCCAGCCGTAAGGCGATACCAAAACATTTACGGGCCATGGCTTTTTGTCCGGCCCGCCAGTAGCCGATGCCCATATTAAACGCCAGCTTGGAGCAGATGACCGCATCGTCCCCAATGGTATCGATCGCCACCTGATAAAGCCGCATGCCGGCGTCGAAATTGCCACGTTTCATGTTGAGTACGGCGGCACTGTTAAACACCGATGCCATCTCCAGGGGGCCTGAAAGTTGTTTCATGAACACCAATGCGGCATTGATGTCTTCCTCCAGCAGCAGGGTCCGCCCCATCCCCGCCACCGCCCCGGCGTTTTTGGGATCCTGCCGCAGCACATCCTCATAGTTGGATTTGGCGCGGGCATAGTAGCCCGTCTGCAGATAGGCATCTGCCAGGTTCAATAGCCGATCGATATTCAGGGGACTAAATACCTTGGCTTTGCCAAGCGTGATGGTGGCATCCTCATACCGGCCGGACTTCATCTGAATACGGCCCAGAAGATTCAAGGCCCGCACATCCGGATCGGCTTCATTGGTGATGCCATCCAGCACCATGGCAGCCTTGGCCAGATCACCCTCGTGGAATAAGTTTTCCGCGTATTCAATGCCGATGCGGGTCTGATCGGGATTTTTAATGTAAAGATCCTCCAGCACCAATCCCGCCGTGGCCCAATCCCCACAGGCGCGGGCCTCGGCAGCCTCCTTCAGCTTTTGCCGGATCTCCTCCGGATATCCTTCCACCTTGACGATGGATTTCAGGCGCTCCCGGATCATATTGCGGGAGATCTCCCCCACCAGCAGTTGCAGCACATAATATTCGCGGGCGATGCTATCCAACCCGTTGATGGTTTCCATCGAGAGGAGCAGGATGGGGCGAACGGCGATGCGCAGGGGATCGCGGGTGGTTTCCAGCACCTCCTGGGCTTTGGTGGCCCCAATCCCCCAGTCCAGTATCAGCAGGGATTCAGGGTTTGATTTCATCTCTTCGATGCAGCGCTCCGCCACCGTGGTGACGATGATGTCCTCAATCCCCAAGGCCCGCAATTCCTGCTTTACCGAATCCTGCAGATCAGGACGGGGGATGCAGATAATGGCGCTCTCCAAGGTCTTTTTTTCCACCTTATGCACTCCTATGGGATGGGAATTGAATTATTATAGGCAATCTTTACGGAAGTTTGCAAGGTCACATAACAAGGACAACGAAAGCCATCATTGCCCATCATCCCGAAACTCAATTCCGAGATTGGGTGTTTCCGGACAGGAATAACCGCGGCGGTTTTGCTGGTTGTACCCCCTCCTGTTGTTGTGTAGGATCGCCAAAGATTCACTGCGAAGACATGATCGATCAATCTATGAGGAGTTACTATGGCCGCCCTGCGATCCCTCGTCACTCGTGCCACTCTTACGCTGATCCTTTTTGCATTACCATCCGTCGCCGCAGAAACATCGCCACAAATTCCGGAATCCGCCGTCGAAGTGCCCTCGTGGGATCGGGTCACCGCCGCCTTCCAAAAACTGGTGGACCTGGTTTACGAATTACCTGGGTCACCCCGTGTCGTTCAAGCTGAACTGGCCTATAACACCATCGAACAGTACCTGGTGAAAGCTCCGTCATACGTACCCGATGCGGAGTTATCCGCCCGCCTCAGTCGTTTCTTTGACATGTACCTAGCGGAGCGTGGTTTTATCTATGGCGGCAGCCGCATGAAAGACACCATATTGGAACCAACCTACGCTCGCCTCACCCGCAGCCCTCTGATCGATCAGGATGCCGCCTACCGCGACATGATCAAAGCCCAGGGGGAATTCATCCTCAGCCGTCTTCTGATATTTAATCTTCCCCACGACACCGTGGAAAAACTCTTTGGGGGAGACGGACTTTACGGCCAGGGGGTCGAGCAGGATATCCTGACCGCGGCCCGCGAAATGAGCTGCGGGACTCGTGAAAAAATTTCCATGCAGCGGGGACTGGGCGCATTGCGTCGCAGCCTGCTCAGCCCGGAGCTTGATACGACGGCCCGGGTGGATATGACCATCCAGCTGGTGCACCGTTTTCTGGACGATTGGTATCGGGCCATGTACGGCATGGAGCTGGGGAATGTGGCGAAAGACTCCGGCCTGGAGATTTATGGGGGATTCTCCCTACCCAATCAATACTACCGGGTGACTGGCCCTAAATTGCCGCTTCCGGCCGAATGTCAGGGGTCTACCTACTGGCCCATTCACTATTCTCGCGCTTTTATAACCCAGGTCATCAAACCCATTTACCAAGTTTTGATGAACGGCCCCCAGACGGAAGCCTCCACAAAACTTGTGAACAAGCTGCCGCAGGTGATTCACACTGCGGGGAAATATCAATACTTTGACAGTAGTTCCACTGATTACCGGGTCGGATACTATTTTGAGGCCATCGACCGCTGAGGGGAGAATGCACTCCCCTGTCGCATTCAAAGGCCTCCCCTGAAGGAGGGAACATCCATGTCCAGTTTGATTCTTTCGTCCCCCGCGTTTTCCGATCACGGCCCCATGCCGGCTCGCTACACCTGTGAGGGGGAAAATCTTTCCCCGCCCCTGCAGTGGCAGGGGGCACCATCTGACACTCAAAGTTTTGTGCTGATCATCGACGATCCGGACGCTCCAGATCCCGCCGCTCCCAAAATGACTTACGTGCACTGGGTCCTCTATGATCTGCCCCCCACCACCCACGGCCTGGAGGAGGGGACAGCGAGCCTGCCTGCGGGGACGGGGGTTGGCATCAACGATTGGCACAGAGCTGATTACGGTGGCCCCTGCCCACCGATTGGACGGCATCGCTACCGCCACAAACTTTACGCGTTGGATCAGAAGCTTGGTCCCTTGGGTCAAGCCACCAAAGCCGTGGTGGAAAGAGCCATGGCGGGGCATATCCTGGCGGAAACGGTGCTGACTGGCACGTATCAGAAGCAGCAGCGGCGCTGATGCCTTTGCCTATTTCTAGATCTTAGCCAAGTGATTTCTGCCGTGTTTTAATGGCTTGAATGGCACGCGCAAATTCCGGGACATAGCGGTTAACGATATCCCGGTAGATTGATTCGGCTAGTTCTTCGTTGTATGTGTGGGTGGTCAAATTGCGGCTATCCAAAAGTTTGATCCATACCGCCTCGTCCTGAATGATCCCCATTTTATAGGCTTGCTTAAAGGCTGATTTGGGAGAAGGAGCCGACAAACCCTCCTCTTCGGCGACGACTTTAAACACTTTCCAAATCAACTCAAAGGTAAATTCAAACGCTTGGATAATGCCAGCACGCTCCAGCTTGGAGGGTTTTTCTGTTTTTGAGAAAATTTGTAATTCAGAAAAAGCCTTGTCCAGGTTTTCGAGAGCATTACTTTTTCTTTTCATATATGACAACTCCCTCAGTCATGATTGATTTTTTCAGATCTTCTGATGCAGAAGTTACGTCGACGAGATCCATTTCCAGGAGCGTCTTAAGTTCATCCTCAGCATCCAGGACGAACCTGGACCAATTGGGATGGTCGTTTCGTGCGAGATAGAATCCTATATCAACGTCCGATCGTTGGCTGTGGTCGCCACGGGCACGGGACCCAAAGATCACAATTTTATCAGGATCAATATACCTCTTCGCCATGTTGATGAGCTGGTGTAAGAACGGTAATTCTTGCAATATTTCAGACTTTGCTCGTGTCATATCGCCTCATCATCCCGTTGTCGTTCTATTATATCCTACCCTATTTGTGACAACCCGATCAAAAAATGGAATTCCCAGACAAATATGCCGGTAAAAGTCTTGAGTGGGGAAAGTTATGAGCCTGGTTGAGCGAACGACATCATGCTTCGAGTCTTACTGTTGCGTGCCCGCCAACGCCATCAGAGCGCGGGTGCCGCCCTTGAAGGTATAGGCCTGATACCCAGCTCCCTGCATTTTTTCCGCCAGTACGGCGGTTTGAAGGCCGTAGGAGCAGTAGAAAACGTAAATGCCATCTTTCGGCAGCTCGCCCCATTGCGTCAGCAGCGTGTCGAGATCACGATTCTCCGCTCCGGGGTAATGCCACGCCTGGTATTGGGATTCCGGGCGACAGTCCACGATTCGTGCGTTCGTGGGAATATGATCGATAAAGAGATAACGGGTGAGCAGATCATCCTGCTCCAGACGCCGCAGATCGATCACTTGCCGTGTTTCCACCGCCTGTTCAATCAGTTCAGCCGGGACTTTCGCGTCCTCATGCCGGGCGATCTCGGGCCGGGCTTTGGTCACGGGATGACTGGGATTGATGGCGCAGTATTCCTGAATGTGCTCACATAGAACAAAGGTGCCGATCTCGCGGCTTTTGGCGATGATTTCCTCCTTGTCAAACCCCACCAGGGGGCGCAGCACCATGACTTCCGATGCGTCATTGATGGCGGCCAGATTCGCCAGGGTTTGGGAGGAGACCTGCCCCACGGCTTCGCCGGTAATGATGGCGTGGGTATCCTCCAGCTTTTGGGTGACCAGCCGACTGGCGGCTCGATACATCATGCGCTTGAGGATCAATTGATTATACTGTGGACGGGTATTGGCCTTAATCGCGTTCACCACCGGAGCAAAGTCCAACACATGCATCATGGGGTGAGTGCCGTGAGCCCAACCGTCCACGAGACCTTTGGCGACGGTGAGAACGCTGCGTTCATAAGCGCCACCGGCCAGATTGCAAAAGGCAAAATCCAGGGCAATACCCCGTTTCATCAGATGCCAGGCCGCCACCGCCGAGTCAAAACCGCCGGAGATCAGGCAGAGGGCCCGACCTTCCACACCCAGGGGCATGCCACCGGGGCCTTTGATGCGGGACGTGTAGAAGTAGGCACCATCACTGCGCACCTCCACCTCAACCTTCACCTCAGGATGCTTCAGGTTCACGCCGTTCGCATAGGGGTAAAGGGCGCCACCCAGCGCCAGTTCGATATCTTTGGAAGTGAAGTCCTTCAGCTGCTTGGCCCGCTTGGCCCGCACGCAAAAGGTTTTTCCCGCCACGGCGTCTTTGTACAATGGTACCGCCGCCTCCACCATGGCCGCTAGGGTGGGTTCCACCCGCTTTTCCACCACCGATATGGACCCGACTCCGAACACCCGCGCCAATGGCACCAGCCCCTCCGGACTGGACAGTTCGATAAAGATGCGACTCCATCTTTCGCGAAATTCGCCGGTGACCCCGTGGGCCGCCAGCGCAGATTTGATGTTGCGCTGCAGTCGACGCACAAAGCGGGCTTTGATGCGGGGGGTTTTTAAGTTGACTTCGGGGGCGATCCGCACGAGGACCTGCATCAGGGCAACCTTTTCACGGGGTTCACAAAGTTGAGGCTCCACCTTTTAAACCAGAATGTCCCGGAATCCCACCGTTTTATGCGGCCTGCTATCCCGGGGCATTCATTGGGAAAGCCTGGAGGCTTTGCACAATCCTCCCAGTCGTCCACAAACTTTTTGGTGGCCAACCACAGGGAAAAACCATTACTTTCTTGGAGTTATCCCTTCACACCGGGAGGTGACCCATGTTGTATCGAATGATGACCCGCATTTTTTTGACGATGGCCTTGCTGACAACCCTTGCCGCCTGCTCCCAACAGACCCCGGAAGAGCGCTCCAATCTGGCGCAAAAGTATCTCAGTTTTAAACTGGACCTCACCAAAGACCAAAAAGCCCTGATGAAAGACATCGCCGATGAAATGGTGACGGTGGCCCATGAAATCCGGCGCGAACGGGAGATCGCCCTGCAGGAGGTTCTGGGGGAGAAATTTGACGAAGCCAAAGCGGTCACCCGCTACGATGAGCAGCTGGCCATGTTTCAGAAAGCCGGCAAAACCCTGATCCCCAAGATGGCAAAATTTTACAATGCCCTGGATGCGGAACAACGCAAAGATCTTCAAACCATGGTGAAAAAGTACACCGCCACCAAGGGCGGCTCTTCCCCCATCCCCAATTAAAAGATGAGGACTCCGGCGTGACCCATCGGCAAAATTATTATCTCGTGCCGTTTCCCGGCCAGGATCCCCGCTCTCTGACCATCACGGGGGAGGTGGAGCGGAAGGGCAGCCAACTCAGCGTGCATTATCATGTGTCAGGGGATCTTGATCAGGATGTGCAATGGCCCGAGGGGGTCTCCGGCGTCTTTCGCCGCGGCCTCTGGGAGCATACCTGCCTTGAGTTGTTTGTGGGAGCTGTCGGTGAACCATCGTATGGGGAGTGGAACTTTGCCCCCAGCGGTGAGTGGGCGGCCTTCCCATTCAAAGACTACCGCGTTGCGGGTGCAAGTTCCCTCCTCCCCCCGATGCCGCAGATCACCCGGCTCCATCGCACACCCGAGGCTCTGGATTTAAGCGTCACTCTCCCCTCGGACTGCCTCAGCGGTGTGATCAACCCGAATCAGGCCTGGGACATCGGCATCACCGCTGTGATCCGGCATCCGGATGCCTCAACGACCTATTGGGCACTACGCCATGCGGCGCAGAAGCCGGATTTTCACCAGCGGGAGAGTTTTGCCATCACCCTGGCTCCGTAATATCCTCCATATTGACCCCGTCAAATCCCCATGTTAGGTATGCGAACCTAGTATGGTTCTAGAAGCGATTTCTAAACACCAGATGCTAGGCGTCGAGGAGCGACGGCGCGGAGTTTACGCTCTGGTAAATGAGCACCGGCGCGACGAAGACAACAACGCAGATGGTGTTTAGAAATGGCTTCTAGCCACCTTAACCACGGGGTCTTGTTATGAAATTACTTAAACTGTTCGGCCTACTGGCCGCCTCGATCCTTCTCACCGCACCGGTGCTGGCGGATATGAGCCTGAAACACGTTCCTTCCCTGCGGGAAATGGGTTACCCCACCGATGATTTCAATCAGGGTGTGCATTCCCAGCCCATTCATAATCGGGAAAAGTTTTTTTACGACATGTCCAAAGGTTATGGCAGCTCCCGCGAAGAGCAGGGATGCAGCTGGGCGGTTCGTCCATTCATCTACGTCTTTCACGATGGCGTTGTTTATCTGTCCAGCGATCTGACCAACTACAATGTGTTCAGCCATCAGGTGGTGCGCAGCATGGGCTGCCGCATCCCCGCTACATCGTATGTCAACGCTGCAACGCTGGATCGCCACGTTACCGCGGGTCGCCTGCAGGACCATGGCATCAATCCCAATGCCCGGGCCCAACGCATTCACGACAGCATGAGTTTCTTCAACGCCATGGAAAAGGCTTATCTGAGCAGTCAGCAGGAGCAAAACTGTCTGTGGGCCATGCTTCCCAATATCTACGTCTTTACGGACGCGGTGGTTTACGTGGATCAGCACCGCACCTTTTTCAATTCCTACCCCATCAGCCACGTGCGGCAGTATGGCTGTTACGTGCCCTATGTCACCTTCGATGATGGCATGGACACTCCCGAAGACGGCCTGGCTGTCCTGCATGGTCGTCTTAACATCAATGGCACCCCATACCGTATTCAGGGCACTGACCGGGAATCCCTCTACAATTCCTGTCTGGAAGGTGATCAAGGGGTGGACGCCATGGTCAGCCAAATCAAACAGATTACGGTGACCTTTAACAACCTGCCGGAAGTCACCCTCTTCAATAGCCAAGGCACCTGGAATGGTTCGGAAGAAGTCTGCCAGCAGATCATCACCTATGCAGAAAGCCGCTGGGCGGAGGTGTTTGGGGACGACATGGAAGAACCCACTGTGATGTGTCCCGGCAATAAACGCCCCGGAGAAATCTGGAATCAGCCCATCACCGGAGGTGTGCTGCAATACGTCTGCACCGTGGATGGCACCAACATCAAAATCGGTATGAGCTGCGAAACCGGTTACAAACCCCAGGGCGATCAATGTGTGCAGCAGGCACCCGCCATGACCTATGAGCAATGTGTGGACACCTTTCGCCGCAATACCACCGCGGTGAACAGCGGACACAACCGGCCCGGCGTTCAGTGCACCTGCGGCTACACTCCCGGCTCAACCGATAAGCTGCAATGGACCTGCCGCGGTCCCGGCGTGAATGAGACACTCCATTTAACCATACGATGATCCCAGCGCGGGGAGCGCCGGCAGGCGCTCCCTACCTATCCGCCAACAAGACGTGGTACATGCAAACCGGGTCAATCAATCGGTGAATCAAGCATTCTTAATGAATTCCCCACGCCAAAGGCGATCGAGAAAAGAACGCCAGTGCAGGAGCAGAACTGTTTGACCATCGGCAATGGTAACTTCTTTTTCGATTTCGTCTTGCGACACCACAATAAATCGATTGAAAATGTTCTCTTCCGCAAGCGCGCTCAAGCCCTTCAAGTGCTTCGGGGTAACGCGCTCGGTGGCTTTTACTTCGATAGCCACATCCGAACCTATCAAAAAGTCCACTTCAAATTGACTGAGGGAACGCCAAAACGTCAATTCTTTTTTAATGCGGTGATAACTCAAATAGGCCCGCAACTCGAGTCCGATCAATGATTCAAAAGCAACACCAAACAGGTCGCTATGACGTTCAAGTTTTTCGACACGCAATAGTGTATTGCGAACGCCATTGTCAAATAAATAGAACTTGGCGGTGGCGATCGCCTTTCTCTTTTTTGAGGCGAGGAACGGCTCAAGCGTAAACCCCAGCAAAGTATCCTGCATGATTTGAAAATAAGATTTCAGGGTGGTTTCCGGAATAGCAGCATCACTGGCTAACTGCGCATAATTGATCAATTGCCCGGATTGGAGTGCAGCGACTTTGAGAAATCGCACAAAAGCAGGTAGATTGCGCAGTCGGCTTTCGATTTGAATTTCTTCTTTGAGGTAGGTGTCGACATAGGCATCCAATTCATCCTCGGGGGAATCACTGGTCCAAATCGGAGGCAAGGTGCCATAGCGGAGAGCGCGATCCAGATCAAATTCTGGAATTTCCGCAGACGTCAGCGGGAATAAGTCGGATCGCCATGCACGTCCCGCCAGCATATTAGCGCCCTCGCGCCGCAGTTTTCGTGCACTGCTGCCAGTCAAAAGAAAACGATATTTTTTTTCCTCAATGAGGCGATGAACCTCGTCGAGCAGGATGGGAATCTTCTGCACTTCGTCAATAACAATAGGTACAGGTGTTCTGTGTTGTCTCATCTGTGCAGTGATCATGGGCTCCAGTTGGGCCGGATTAGCCACCAGTTCTGTGTAGAGTGAGGACTTCAACAAATCGATATAAACGCATTGCTCCTTTAGCTGGGAACGTATCAACGTGGATTTTCCCGTGGCGCGCGGACCAAAAAGAAACATCGATTTTTTGGTCAATAGAGAGCCTATCTGTAAGATTCTCTTATAATTCATCATGTTACACCAAACGTTGATTCATCGGCAATATGGTTGTTTATCATGATAATCAACCATAGCGCCGATGACAAGTGAAAACCGAAGCTGCAAAACCACAGAATCATATGCGGAGGTTCACATTTACTGAGCCTCACTATTATTTATGAGACACAAGACTATTGAGTACGTCATGGCCATCCAGAACTTCGAAATCTTTTATGGCAAAACGTTTCGATAGCAAAGACCGCTGATATTTAGCGGCAAGGTGCTCATTAATCAGCTCTCGATCCCTTTTACGTAGTGACCGCAGCTTAATTTCGCTGACGATAACTTTCTTAAGATCGCCGGGAAAGTAGCGCACGCTGTCGAACTCAATATCGGGAGCTTCCCAGTAGCTCATCGCGTCAGGAAACTGCTTGCGATACTCCTTTTCAAGAACTTTAGCAGCGTGATCATGAATGTGGTTTAGTTTTGTTTTGCGGTCATAGTGATGCCAACGGGAGCGATGTGGTGAATAGACCTGATACCAGAACTGCAAAGCATGATCGTCAATGCTGTATGAGGTTTTCTTGGAATTGCGAGGACTTTCACCAAAGGGGATACCACGTTTGACCAGGTTCGTATTCATGAGGATACCGAGAGGTTTAGACAGACCCGTCTGCGGTATTCCGATACGAGACGCTATTTCTGACGGGCGCATTGCCCCCCGACCGATACTTTCAAAGATCGCTTTTGCCTGCAGTCCAGTGATGCCTTCGTCCCTTAAGAGGCGATCAGGTTCGTCTTCCAATCGTGCTGAACGTTCAAAAAAGAGGACTTGCGTGGCATCGACTGGATCTGTAATTCCCTCGACATACTGCCAATAGCGGGGAACACCCCCGACCATTGAAAAAATAAGAAAGTTGTCCATTTGATGGGGGTCCCGCCCAGACGCCTCACAGAAGTGGGCGTACGACATTGGTTCAACCTTCAAAACTAACCCTGCACGGTCATAGAGGGGTGAATCCGATCGCAAGAATAGCCCATGCATCATGGTTTGCGATGAACCTAATAACGCGAGCTTAACGCATTGCGGTTGGTCATGATCAACAAACTTTTGCAGCATCGATGGCAGCGCGGGGTTATTTTGGACCAGGTAGGGAAACTCATCGATTATGATCGTTGTTTGCTTATTCACTGTCTTCAATAGAGCAAAAAATTCCCGCAAGGAGCGCGGTTGCAATCCAACCGGTAGAATCTCTCGCAGATCTGATACCAGCTGCTCAATCTGGACAATCTCTGACCCTTCGATGGCCTGGGTATAGACAGCGCTCTGGGTGTGACCCCATTTAATCACAAGACTGGTTTTGCCAATACGCCGGCGTCCGAATATGACCCGGAGGGGCGCGTTTGATTGATTCAGTGCGCTCAGTTCCCGCTTTCGGTTTACAAACCCTTTCAAATTAACCTCGCCGATGTAATTTTTGACACAACTTATTTATTATATCTAATGGATATAATATCTGCTAGATATTATTTATATTCTAATGATTACATAATGTTACGTAGGCTAGTAGCGCCAGGCAAATGCCGCAAAAAAACAGATCCGACTGAATGCAGCCGGGGATTACCGCGTTTCTGTCCGTTAGGGTATATTTCCAGATTTCTCAGCGCGATTATCCGCCCCGCACCATCACTTGCATGCCTCGGTCTACGAGGTGGGGATCAAGAACTGCGTCGTCCGGTAGCCATTCTTTGAGGAGCGGCGCGTCTCCGCCACCCAGAAGGATGATCGCCGGCTCACTCTCCGATATATCACTGACCAGCTTCTGCAAAACCGCCAACACCGGTGCCACCACGCCGTGTACCATGGCGGATTCCGTGCCCTGTCCCAGAGCCGCTGGATGCGTCAGGAATCGCGATGACGGCGGCCAATCGCATAAGGGTAATCCACCGGTGGCTTGATGCATGGCATGGAGAGCCGTGCGAAATCCTGCCAGGATCCATCCCCCCTGATGACGATGACCCAGACCCAATACATCGATGGTGATACAGGTTCCCGCCATCACCACCACACAGACCTTGTTTCCTGACAGGTCACTGGCCAGTGCCCCTTCCATCGCCGCCAGGCGATCAATGCCAAGCTGAGGGAGTGGATAGGCCCCCTCCCCCATACACACTGGGCGTTTGGGGATGAGGACGAGAGGGATTTGTCGTATGCGTGCGGCCTGGTCCAATAACTGCCAGCCTGCGGGAGAAACGCTGATGCCGTGCAGCGGAAAACTCACAGGCCCTCCACGGCGCTGCCGCTCCTCCTGGAGTTTCTCCAAAAGCGAATTGATGGCAGGTCCCTCATGGCTGCAGCTGTCCCTCCACAGGGGTTTAACGTCATCTTCGGGGCCCCACAGGGCCACCTTGATGCGGGTATTACCAACGTCCGCCACTGCCAACGAATGGTGCTGGCGCCCTCCTCCCTGATAGATCCACCGCCAGCCATGCTGGGCGGTGGAAATCGTCAGGGGTGGAACACCACCGGCATGGGGCAGCAGGATCAGTTCTCCCTGGGGGGAAATCCCCTGTAGAACGGATGTTTCGCGGGTGTTTTGGTTTTGCCAAACCTGACCGGGTTCGATGGCGTAGGCTTGCCAACCGTCAAGTACGTCCTCGGGAATTTGCAGAGTGCCCCAGTTTTGTTCCCAAAAGGCCACCAGGGCATGGGCTTCGCCTTCCACACTCAAAGAATGATGCAGAATGTCTGCCAATGCGATGGGACGATTTTCATCATCACTGTCCGGCGTCTGGTTCAGGTTCAGTCCGATGCCGATCAGCAGGTCTCCCCATTGCCCCTGCTGGTGGGAGGATTCACAGAGGATTCCCCCCAGTTTGCCGCCTGCAAACAGCAGATCATTGGGCCACTTCAGGGTGAGCCGCCGGTGAAACCTCTCCTGCACCCAACGGGCCAGCAGCAATGCGGTGACCATGGGCAATATCGGAATCATGGATGCGGGCAACGATGAGGACGGCAGCGCGAAGGTGATGTATAGATTCCCCTCCGGACTTTGCCAGCTGCGTCCCATTCGACCACGTCCGCCAGTTTGGGCGTGAGCCATCAGGGCCGTCGGGGTTTTAACCAGCCCCTGCCGCAGCAGGTTTTGCAGATGGGTGGAGGTGGACTCCACGGAAGGCAAAACCTGCAGGGGAATGCGCATGGTCATTGCTCTTCAAAGAGCAGACTGAGATCGGCCCAACGGGCGGAGTGAATGATGGAACCGGTAGAAACAAAGTCCACGCCAGTGAGGGCCACCTGCCGCACGTTTTCCAGACGCACGTTGCCCGAGGCTTCCACCAGGGCGCGGCCTTTGATCAAAGCCACAGCTTCCCGCATCATCTCCAGAGACATATTGTCCAGCATGATGATGTCGGCACCCGCCGACAGCGCTTCGTTCACCTCTTCCAGATTGGTGGTCTCCACTTCGATCTTCAGGGTGGGAGGCAGGCTGTCATGCAAGCGTTCCAGAGCTTTGGTGATACCGCCGGATGCCCGGATGTGATTCTCCTTGACGATCACGCCGTCACACAGGCCAAAGCGGTGATTGCGAGCGCCACCCAGAACGGTGGCGGACTTTTCCAGAATGCGCAGCCCCGGGGTGGTTTTACGGGTATCCAAAAGCTGGGTGGAGGTTCCTTCCAGCTCTTTCACAAATTTACGGGCCATCGCCGCAATGCCGCACATACGGGCCATCAGATTCAGGGCCACCCGTTCACCCTTTAATATGGCCCGCGCCGACCCTTCAATTTCCAGGATCAAGCCGCGATTACCCACCTCATCTCCGTTGTTGCAATGAGCCCGCATCTGAAGCCGCGGGTCGACCTTACGAAAAACAGCTTCCGCAACATCCACACCGGCGGCGATGGTGGGCTCTTTGGCAATGATGCGGGCTTTGGCGCGGGCGTCTTTGGGAATGCAGAGGTCGGTGGTCCAATCACCATAGCCCCAGTCTTCCTCGAGGGCGCGTTCAATGATGGGATCGATTTGAATCTGATGAAGGTCTTGCATGGGCGTCTCCCTTTTAATGCCTCATCTTTGCCCAAAAAGACCTTATTTGTCTACAGGAAGAGACCGGCCTTTTGCAGCAGAATCATGTATCCACCAGATGCCGCGCTCGCTCTTCCGTCAGACGACGGATCTCCCGCAGTATGATCTCGCGGGCCAGGTCGTTAAAGTGTTTGGCGCTATATCGTTCGACAGCTTCCCGCACCAGCACCGCCAATTCCTTTTCCACCAGATCCTCCAGCTGTCGGCGGATCTCGTCACTGATCCACTGGGGATCGAAGATTTCTGACGAGGCCGCAGCGGGAGGTGACTGCCGCGGCGGTGGGGGGGTAGCTGTCGAGGCCCGTGAGGTTTTACCGGTGCGGATCGGTTCGGGTTCGATGGGAAATTCCTGATACCCGCTACCCAAGGGAGTTTCTTCGTAGGTGCTTCGTTTGGTGTCTTCCCGCCCATTCGTGCGACGGGATGGAGGGGGCGGTGGGGCAAATATCCCAGGACCTTCATCTTCAGCATCTGCTGCGTATTCCGGCTGCCCCTGCCAGGGTGCAATCTCTGGCTCGTCGTCTATTGAAAAGGCTTTTTCACCGCGTCGACGGGGCTCCACAGGAATACGCTCCATCCCGGATGACGGCGCA
>JAKQGS010000093.1 GCA_029556045.1 Pseudomonadota bacterium
TCTGACGGAAGAGCATGTGGCCAAACCTCTTTGGCTCAAAAAAGGCAAAAGCCTCTATGTGGTATTGCAGAAGTGGAAGGATGAAGAGAGCACACTGGCGACTTACCAGGTGGATAAAGGTGAAGTCGTCTCCCGATCAGCCCATGGCGTGTTTGAAGAAGCGACGAAAATCCAGGACATTTTTCATGACCAAAAGTCGAGAGCAACTTTTGCCCTGATTAAAGCCAACAAGGGCCCCATGCCAAGGTATTTTTTCTGCCGTTTTGCGGATTTTTGAGAGGAATTATTTCAACATGTATCCGGAGCCGTAGACGCCCTCAATTTCCACGCCAAAGGATTCAAGGCGCTTTCGTAGACGCGAGATGTGGCTATCGATGGTTCTTTGGGACACCTTGAGATCTGGCCAGACGGTTTGGGCGAGTTTTTGCCGTGAGTGGCAATGACCTGGTTTGGAGAGCAGTGCCTCGAGAAGTTGCGACTCTTTGGTGGAAAGCTGCAACGATTCACCGCAAACCGTGCCTTGCACGATATTCCTGTTCTTTAAGAAGAGGATTTCCCTGTAGCGTACAGCTCCGTCCAGCGCCCGAATCTTTCCGGGTGAATGTTTGGTCAATCGCAAGATGTCATGAATTTTATGACACAAGTCAAATGCGTGGGCGCCGTTATCCAGAAACACAAAAAATAGTTTTTCGACCGATTGTTTTTGCAATGCCAGTCCACGCTGGGCTTCGTTGAGAATCCATATCTTGGGAATATCCGGGAAAGCCTCGTTTAAGATTTGCAGAGTAGCCTCATTCTGTTCCGGCAGGTGCAATACGATGGCATCAGGTTCTGGGCCCACCCCAAGGCGATAGAGTTTCTTGAGCGAAGCGGCGCTCCCAAGGGTGCGAACCGGAAATTCACCCGAGATCATAGGGCCTAGCCTCTGCATATGACTATTTGCCGGTTCGACTAGCCAGAGCACCGCCATAGTTTATTCCTGATGCAAGTGATCGCCCTTCAGGGGAAGGGACAAAACAGACATGAAGCACCTCCTTAAGTCTAATCAATCCGTAGTCTTGGTTTCAAACCAGTCAATTTTCAGACGCCACTGCTGTGCAAGTTTGTTAATTAATCCTGTAAAAACAGGTTATTGAACAACCAGGAATTTTTTGCTTGCTTTGGATGGCGCCTAATCTGTTAATGGTCTGTGGTCGCGTGATGTCCCTGTTCAGGATGAGGAAGATCCTATGATGCCAGTCACTTTTACGCCGGAGGCACAGCTGCAGGCCCTGGAAATGCAAAAAAAACATCCGGAATACAGTGCCAAGCCTTTACGCGTATATATTGAGGGAAAGGGTTGTGACGGCTTCTATTATGGGGTCGCCTTTGATGAGGTTTGTGACGGCGATATAATCTTCAAACAATCCTCGGGGTTTGATGTACTTGTGGATCGCGAATCTCTGGTGTTTCTGGCAGGGTCGCGGGTGGAATGGGTGGACGATGAACGAGGACGCGGTTTTCTCGTGGAAAACCCGCAACAGAAAAAGTTTCGTGGAAAATTTTTCAAGAAACAGGCTTGGCAGGAGAAGTTGGCTCCGCGTCAAAAAGCTCGTCAATAATACCCTGGGCTGCCCGACTTGAGGGTATTTTGAGATCAGCCACCTGCTGACGATAGTTATTGTATATCCCGTCGAAGCGGGGATCCGCATGAATGCGGTCCCGTAATTGAGCCATGATTTCCTGATCGAGCCATTCTAAAGCCTGGTGACGGCGTTTGGCTTCAAAACTGTTATCGGTTTTTTTCTGAAGCAAAAGTTTTTGCAGAACGGCATCGATTTCCATAAAGCCGGTGTTTTCGATGCTGCTGCTCAAAATGACGGGCGTCATCCATTCATCTTTGCTCTTGAAAGCATGCAGAGCGTTTTTGTGGTACAGTTGTGCCAGTTTGGCGGCCTTAATATGCTCCCCGTCCGCTTTGGTGATAACCACGATATCGGCCACTTCCAGAATGCCTTTTTTGATGCCCTGCAACTCGTCTCCGGCATTGGGAAGCTGCAGCATCATAAAGACATCCACCATAGAATTTACAATGATATCTGATTGACCGACCCCCACTGTCTCAATCAGAATCATATCGTAACCTGCGGCCTCGCACAGGAACACCGCCTCCCGAGTGTGCCGGGCAACCCCGCCACTAAAAGTTCCCGAAGGCGAGGGGCGGACAAACGCATCGGCGTGAGCCGAAAGGCGTTCCATCCGGGTTTTGTCTCCCAATATGGAACCGCCAGAAACGGGGGAACTGGGATCCACAGCCAAAACAGCAACTTTGTGGCCTTGCTGGATCAAGTGCATACCATACGCTTCCAAAAAGGTGCTTTTACCAACTCCCGGGCTGCCACTGACGCCAATACGAATGGTGTTGGGATAGTTGGTTCCCAGAAGTTTCAAAAGCTCATAGGCACTTTGCTTTTGCTGGAGCAGTGTCCCCTCAACCAGAGTAATGGCCTTGGCCAAAGCTCGTCTTTCGCCAGACCTGATTTTTTGCGCCAATGCATGGACATCTATTTTCATCGACGGGACTTTGTGATAGCAGAAATCACGTCCACAGCCGCCCTGGGTATTGGAGTGCCGGGTCCAAAGACTGCGCTGGCACCATGGCTCAGCAAAAAAGGGTAGTCCTTTTCTGGAATAATCCCACCGACGACGATGATAATATCTTCGGCGCCTTGTTTTTTCAGAGCTTCGGCCAGCAAGGGAATAACGGTTCTATGGGCTGCCGCCTGGGTGGATACGCCAATGACATGGACATCGTTTTCAATGGCTTGTTTTGCGACTTCTTCGGGTGTTTGGAATAGGGGGCCAACATCCACGTCAAAGCCGATGTCAGCAAAGCCCACGGCGATGACTTTGGCACCGCGGTCGTGACCGTCCTGCCCCATTTTAGCCACCAGGATTCGCGGCCGACGCCCCTCTTTCTCCATGAAATTTTGAACAGCGGCAATGGCGCCCTCGAACTGAGCGTCCTTGCGATATTCCTTGGCATAGACCTGGCTAATGGACTTATTGGTGGCCATATGTTCTCCAAAAACTTCCCGCAGGGTATCCGACACCTCACCCAAAGTGGCCCTGGCTCGCATGGCGTCGATAGTGAGCTGCAGCAGATTACCCTGGCTGCGGGCTCCATTCTTCAGGTTGGTGAGGGCCTGTGTCACCTGTTTGGAGTTGCGCGTGGATTTGATGCGGTTCAGGCGCTCAATCTGGCGCTGGCGTACGATGGTGTTGTCGATATCCAGGACTTCAAAATCCTGTTTTGTCATGCTCTGATATTTATTGACGCCCACCACCACCTGTTCACCACTGTCGATTTTAGCCTGTTTACGGGCTGCTGCCTCTTCGATCATCATTTTTGGCAGTCCCGACGAAATGGCTTCCACCATGCCACCGGCCTCCTGGATCATCGTCAAGGTTGTTTTAGCCTTCTGTATCAGCTCTTCCGTCAGGGCTTCCATGGCATAACTGCCCCCAAAGGGATCCACAATATGGGTAATGTCGGTTTCTTCCTGCAGGATCAACTGGGTATTGCGAGCCAGCTGGGCAGAAAAATCTGTCGGTAGCCCCACCGCTTCGTCAAAGGAGTTGGTGTGCAGGGACTGGGTGCCACCCAAAACTGCGGCCATCGCTTCAATGGTGGTGCGAATGATGTTGTTATAGGGATCCTGTTCGGTCAGAGAGTAACCCGACGTTTGGCAATGGGTACGCAGAATAGAGGACTTGGGGTTTTTAGGCTGAAACTGCTGCATCAATTCGTACCATAGGGTGCGTGCCGCCCGCAGTTTGGCAATTTCCATGAGGAAGTTTGTGCCAATAGCGAAAAAAAACGAAAGTCGCGGAGCAAAACTGTCGACATCCAGGCCGCGTCGGATCGCTTCCCTGACATATTCAACACCATCGCCAAGGGTAAATGCCAGCTCCAGGGCAGAATCAGCGCCGGCTTCCTGCATGTGGTAGCCACTGATGCTGATGCTATTAAACTTCGGCATGTGGGCGCTGGTATAGGAAATAATGTCCCCAATGATGCGCATTGAGGGTTTCGGGGGATAAATATAGGTGTTGCGCACCATATACTCTTTCAGGATGTCATTCTGAATGGTACCGGTTAACTGGGCAGGGGTAACTCCTGTCTCCTCCGCTGCCACGACATATGCCGCCATAATCGGCAGGACAGCCCCGTTCATGGTCATAGAAACACTCATTTGATCCAAGGGGATTTGATCAAAGAGTATCTTCATGTCTTCGACGGAATCGATAGCTACACCAGCCTTGCCAACATCCCCCACAACCCGGGGATGATCGGAGTCATACCCACGGTGGGTGGCCAGGTCAAAGGC
>JAKQGS010000118.1 GCA_029556045.1 Pseudomonadota bacterium
AGAATTATCTGGGCAAGCTCGGATGTTTGACCGTTGGTGAAAAACCCGCTTATTATACCGGACGGGTCGATGGCCAGTGATTTCAAGTTACCGGACGTGTAACCGTCCGATGTGGTGGCTCTGATCACCGAAGCGGATGCATATTGCGTAATCGCGAGCGCCTGCTGACTGGTCATGTCCCAGGTGACAGGATCGATTGTCGCCCCGGTACCCAGTGGCGGCATGGTGATTGTCACATTTGTGGGGGTCATCATCGCGCCTCCGCTGTCAAACTCAAAGACCACAGATGCCGGAACTGTTGACGCCACCGGGTCACCATCAAGTGAAAATGTTACGGTCCATTCGTTGACGTTAGCTGTTTTCGTAAACAAGGTCTCAAAGGTATGCACCGCGCCGAGTGAGTCGTAAATGGACTGAGTCGTGGTGTAGGTATCCCCCTCGGCAGTTTGTGAATTAAGATTGGCACCCAGTGAGTACCTTGTCGTCATCTGCGGCTCCGACTGCAGACCGGTCAGTGTAATGTTGCCCAGCGCGCTCAATGAACCGTCTTCGCGAAACATCTGTCCCTGCAGATAATAACCATTGATATCGACGAGCACGCCATCGGCATTGAGATGAAACGCGCCTGCCCTTGTATAATACGTTGCCCCTTCATTGTCGTTGACCATGAAAAAGCCATCACCGTCGATGGCGGCATCAGTCGCGTTTCCTGTGGTTTCAAAAGAACCGGAGGCAAAGGAAGTCTGAACCTCCGCTACCGCTACGCCGCGTCCGACCTGCAGTGTTCCGGATGACCCGCCGGAAATGCTCGAACTCAACACGTCCGCGAAAAAAGTCATGTCTCCTTTAAAACCCAGTGTGTTGACGTTGGCCAGATTGTTGGCCACAACATCCAGCTGTTTGGCGCTGGCATTCAAACCTGAAATTCCCGCCCATAGTGCGCTACCCATAATATTCCTCCTCTATGACAAAATTTAGTTAATTATTTGCTTTGGTTATTGAAACGACGTTCGAAAATGCCACTTCCTGACCGTTCACCGTCAGGTAGGGATTACCGTTTTTGAAAGACACTCCCTGAATCCTCCCGTAGAGCATCTGTTCAGGAACCACCTGGCCTCCTCTGGCGTCCGCAGCTGTAATTTCCCAGGTATAATTTCCGGGAGGCTGCGATCCCGAATTCCAGAGAATGCTTTGTGCCCCGGCTTTTTGCGGCGCGAGTTTTATCGTATCGACCTGCATACCGTTGGCATTATAAATTCTTATCGTGCCGTTTTGAATGTCGGCAGGCAGGCGATAGACAATGTTCGTGGCGGAACTGCTCACCGTGATGGAATTGCCCTTTACCACCGCATCATTGCCGATCAGGTTGGCCATTTGCGCACTGCTGAACTGGTTTAAATATTCCGGCAGGGCTCCCATTGTTTGATTGAGATTGGTTAATTGCTCCAGCGAGCTGAACTGAGCCAGCTGGGCCACAAACGCAGTGCCGTCCATGGGGTTTAGCGGATCCTGATGGCGCAACTGGGCAATCAGCATTTTTAAAAAAGCGTCTTTACCCAGTGTGTTATCCACCCTTTTTGACGCGCCAGCATAACCGCTCGCTGTTGTTTCCTGGATTCCTGAGATCATATTTTTCTCCTTTTAAGCAAATAAACTTATCTTTCCTGTATTCCATGCCAGTTGGTTCATTTTCTGTGCGGCAACGTGGTTTGCCTCTTTGCTTTCCCGCTCAGAGACGATGACGGTATTATTCTCATGCCTTCCCGACTGATCACGTCCGAATGCCTGCTGCTGATTGAAGCCCTGTTGGTATTGCTCGTGGCGGTCCTGCAACATCACCTCGCACCGCTCGATAATCAACCCATGGTTTTGCAGCGCCCCTCTTAACGATTCCATATTGGCGCTAAGCGTATGATGGACATCTCTGTTTTCGGCAATGAGAACAACTTTAAGAGTCCCGTTTCGTAACATGACATCCATTTCCAGATTCCCGAGAGTTGGGGGTGAAAGATTTATTTTCACCCTACCCCCTTCCTTATCCGCGATTTCGATAAACCGCGCGCTGATACGCTCGATAATCTGTGCCGGAGAAATATCACCATCGCTCATCTTCTGCGCGGACGCAAAGGACATCGTGGCATTGGGGAGTTGCACC
>JAKQGS010000486.1 GCA_029556045.1 Pseudomonadota bacterium
TATGCACCTTAATATTACGATCCTGGAGATCTTCGTCTGTTAAACAGCGAGGGGCATCATGTTTTTTTGTTTTCTTGGTAGTCATACCAGAACCCACATTCGGATGTGAAATGGCCCGATTTCGATGATCGTCCCCATGAAAACTTCCTATATCATGTATATCGGATATATACCAAATAAACTTGAACTGGTGCGGTCATTTGCAGAAGTCGTTTTAAACCGCGCAGGGATTGATATCGAATGACATCGATGAAATCACGAAAGATGCCGTGGAATGACAGTATAGGACAAGCGGGAATTGGTCCCGGCCCACTAATGTAACATGTTGAAAATAATCATAATTATGGGGGGGGTGAGGCGTTTCGGGGAGCCTGCGGCATGTCATTCGCAGGCCCCCGATGATGCAAGGTTAAATAAGGTCCTGCCCACCCATATAGGGGCGCAGGGCCTGTGGGATGCGAATGCGGCCATCTTTGGTCTGGTGGCACTCCATCACGGCAATCATGGCCCGTGGGGTGGCGATTGCCGTATTGTTCAGGGTGTAGCAATACTTGATATCGCCGTTTTCATCCCGATAACGGGTTTCCAGGCGGCGAGACTGGAAGTCGTGGAACGTCGAGCAGCTGTGGGTCTCCCCGTAACCGGCGCGGCTGGGCATCCAGGACTCGATATCGTGTTTGCGCACCTGTCCTTGTCCCAGATCGCCGGTGCAGACGTAAACCACGCGGTAGGGTACCTCAAGGGCCTGCAGCACCTCTTCGGCGTTGGTGAGTAGCTCCGTGTGGAGTTGTTCCGACAGCGCGGGATCGGCGGGGGCGATGATCACCTGCTCCACCTTTTGAAACTGATGCACTCGATAGAGGCCACGGGTATCCTTGCCGTAGGTGCCCGCTTCCCGGCGAAAGCAGGTGCTGGACGCCATAAAACGGATAGGAAGATCACTACCCTTTAAAATTTCTTTGGCATGGTAGCTGGTCATGGACACTTCCGACGTGCCCACCAGCGCCATTTCATCTTTTTCTATCCAATAGGCCTGATCGCGGCCGGTGGGAAAATAGCCGGTCCCCACCATGGCGGCTTCATTCACCAACACCGGCACCGACATGGGGGTGTAGCCTTTGGCCACCAGCTTGTCGAAGGTAAACCGGAGGATCGCCTGTTCCAGACGGGCTCCGTCACCCTTGAGAATATACGAACGGCTGCCCGCAAGGTTAACGCCCCGCTCCACGTCGATCATGCCGAGCTTTTCACCCAGATCCACGTGATCCTTGGGTTCAAAATCAAACTCCGGCACCTTACCCCAGGTTTTCACCACGACGTTTTCGGTGTCGTCTTTGCCGATGGGCACATCAGCTCGGGCGGGGGCGGGAACCCGCAGCATCAACTCCCGCAACTGATCCTTAAGGGCCCGGTGCTGTTCCGTCAGCTCTTCCATCCGGGGCTTGATGCCGCTGACGGTATTTTTGATGGTTTCCCGTTCTTCAGGGGATGCCTGCGCCATGGATTTTGACAGGCGATTGCGTTCCGCCTGCAGGCTTTCCAATTCCTGCTGAATCTGTCGTCCATCCTGGTCCAACTTCAAAATCTGGTCGATGTCGACGGTGATGTTTTTGTTGCGGGCGCTGGTTTGAATCAGTTCGGGGTTTTCGCGGATGAATTTAATGTCGAGCATGGGTCTTTCACTCTGTCCTAGAATCGTGGGTGATGCTCAGCTATCATAGGGGAAATACAGCAGATCTTCAACCAATACCACCCGGCCTGATCAAGTCTGGGCACGGGACAGGGGGCGCAGTGTGAGTACGGTAACGAGGTGGTGGTTAGCCCTGGGATTGTTACTCTTTTGGTCCGGCTCCGTGGCTCAGGGGGCTGATGCCCCGCTTGCGGGGGCCCCCGGGGGGACTTTAGCATTTGTGGGGGATCCGGAGACCCAGCGGCCCCGCAATACACTCGGACCGCCCCTGATTTCGTTTTTTCTGCCGGGGTTTGACCAATGGTGGGAGGGGCAATACGGGTACGCGCTGGGGTACACGGGTTTGGCCATCGGCGGCGGGGTGTTTGCGGCCTATAACCGGAGCAAACTGGAGGATGATCGGCTTTACGAGGGATATGGGGACCTGCCCGACGCCGAGAAAGAGAATCGCTCCGCCCACGGGGATCGGGAGCGTAAGGTGGTGTTGGGGGGGCAGTTGCAGATGGCAGCCGGCAGCTTCAGTGCCTACCACAGCTTTCGCACTGCGGTGCGATCGCAGCAAGCGGTGGGAAACTTCGAGTTTCTTAAGACCGAGGAGTCGCCAGCGGATGTGCTGATGGCGCCATTTCGCTTTGGTTTTTTAAGCCGCGCCACCACCTATGTGCCCCTTGGGGTGATCGCCCTTTATCATGGCCTGATCATGAACAGCGATTTTGACCAGTCCAAGGAGTTTAAACGGGATCCTCTGATGCCCTCGGATAGCCTCTTTGCTGGCGGGATTTCCTACAATGCGGGCACCCATGAGGAGGCGCTGTTTCGGGGGTGGCTCATGCCAGTGATGCGGGAGTGGACTGGCAGTGACTGGATGAGCAATGCCGGGGCGGCGGGACTCTTTGCCTTGGCCCACCTGCCCTCCAACCCCCAGCCGGTGCTGCAGGCGTTGCTGGGGTATCATCTTGGGTATGTAACCCAGCGAAATCAATGGTCGATTGCGGAAAGTGTCTTCATCCACACCTGGTGGGATGTGTTTGCCCTACTGACCCAATATCAGGTGAAGAAAAGGGTTCCCGGCTCGGCCCCCGCCGTGTTATGGCTTCCCAAGATGCAGTGGCATTTTTAATCCAACGCCTACTTATACAGAATCACTATGACGCAAAACATTTTTGAACGCATCGGCCTGCCCCCGCAGCCGGTGATGCTGGCCCCCTTGGCTGGGGTGTCCGATCATCCCTTTCGGCGGGTGTGTGCCCAACAGGGGGCGGATCTCACCTATGTGGAGATGATCTCCGCCACGGCGCTGGTGTATGGCAGCCGAAAAACCTTCGACATGCTGAAACGCCATGAATCCGAGGTCAGGCTGGGCGTGCAGGTGACCGGCCGCAATGCGGACGAAACGGCCCAGGCCATCGCGATTTTGCATCGTGAGCCCTTTGATACCATCGACATCAATATGGGTTGTCCCGTCAACAAGGTGGTGAAAGCCGGTTGCGGCAGTGCGATTTTAAAGGATCCATCCCGCGTGCGGGAAACTGTGGCAAAAGCCCGGTCCGCCACCGACAAACCCCTGTCCGTCAAGGTGCGTCTGGGTTGGGATCGTAGCACTATTAATATCCTTGAGGTGGCGCAGGCTGCCGCCGAGGGTGGGGCGGATTGGATCACGGTGCATGGGCGCACGCGGGCCGACGATTACGCGGTGGCGGTGGATCTTGACCGCATCGCCGCTGTGAAGCGGGCGGTATCGGTTCCGGTGATCGGCAACGGCAATCTATTTTCCGCGGCGGATGTGCAGCACATGCGGCGGGTCACCGGTGTGGATGGTGTCATGGTCAGCCGCGGAGCCCTGGGCAATCCCTGGCTCTTTCGGGATATTAAAGCGGGGGAAACCCTGTCTCTGTCGCGGAAACTGTGGTTACAGACCGTTCTCTTTCATCTGGATGCGCAGCAGGAAGCCTATGGCACCCACGCCGCCGCAGCGGTGTGCATGCGCAAGCACCTGCTCTGGTACACCAAGGGGTGGCCCGGCAATAAGAAATGGAAGGATCGCATCAACCTGTCCGCCTCTCTGGCGGAGGCCCGGCAGCTTATCCTGGATTTTGCGAAGGAACTGGCGGCGGAAGGTATCGACGAGCGCAATGATGTGGGCACCCTCGAAACCGCGCCGCGTTTTTCCTGGGATCCCAAGTTTGACATGGACCGCAAGTTGGATCGCGGCGTCGGAGATGACGGGTTGGAGGCTGAAGGGGTTGCTTCAGAAATCCTTTAAAGATCAAGTTTGCATGCAAAATCACTCTGTCAGACGGTGTCCTGAGATTGGACCACCACATAGTTCAAACGCCAAAATGGTCTATATATAGGTCATAATGCATTATTATGACCTATATATGGGGCACATCTGATTAGAGTTGGTAGAAGGGTGGAATGCTCGGTCAGGTGTGTTAAGCGGACTTCAGCAGCGATGCCTCGCTGGCGGCTGATGACAAGGCCTCATCACTCAGCATGATTTTTCCCGGCACGCCCACGATTGTGGAATTGGGCGGACAGCTGTCCAATACCACAGCATTGGCGCCGATGCGGGAGCCGGCACCGATGATGATATTTCCCAGCACTTTTGCCCCAAGACCGATAAACACCCCGTCTTCCACGGTGGGGTGTCGTTTGGTGCGGGAAAAATTGCGGGCAGCCAGCACCGCTCCTAGCATCATGGTGACATCGTCCCCCACTACGGCGGTCTCGCCGATGCCGGAGCCCTGACCGTGGTCGATGATAAGGCCACGGCCAATGGTGGCGCCGGGATGTATTTCGATCTGGGT
>JAKQGS010000138.1 GCA_029556045.1 Pseudomonadota bacterium
GGATCGACCGGTATCAATGTCGATACACGCAAGACCCCACCGACGCATGTTTTTTTGAAAGTGGGCCTCCCTCACTTCAATATCGGCACGCCATGCGGATTGCCAATCCGGGGTATCGGTGTTCCAGACCACGGTGTCTCCCGTTTCAAGATCCTCCAAACCCACCACCCCCATCCGTGGAAGCCTGGTCTCTCTGGCATCCTGTATTCTGATCAAAGTCACTGAATGTCGGCTTTGCACCTGCCCTAAAGACCGCTCGAAGTCGCGATCCAGAAAATCGGACAACACAAAACATTGCGTTCGCCGTGTTGCGGTTTTCTGCAAAAATGAAAAAGCCGTCCCCAAGGATGTGCCACGACCGCTGGTCTGGTGAGCTAACACCGATTGAATAATATTCCAGATATGACCCCGCCCCTTGCGCGGTGGTATGTAATGCTCCACATGATCGGAGAACAGGATCACACCCACCTTATCGTTGTTGCGGGTGGCCAACAGGGCCAGCAGGGCACTTATCTCCGCACAAACCTCTTTTTTCAGTCGATCGCCGGAGCCAAACTCCAGTGAGCGGCTCACATCAACCAATAGCATGAGGGTCAGCTCTCGTTCTTCCCGGAAAACCTTGACGTAGGGACTGCCGGCGCGGGCGGTGACATTCCAATCGATGCGCCGCACGTCATCGCCGACATGATACTCCCGCACCTCGTCAAACTCCATACCTCGCCCCTTCAGGGCACTGAGGTAGGCGCCGGAGATATCGGCGGTGACCAGATGCCCGGCTTTGATCTGAAGCAGCTTGACCTGACGCAAAAGTTCGCGGGAAATCATGACCATCACCTAATTTTTTAAATGATGCAGCGGGGTGCAGGACCAGTTCACCGTTCAATGCAATTCTGCGGACCAGTGCCCATCCCACACCATGAAGAATCGATCATTCTCCCACAACCGCTGCAACGAGGCTTGTGCCCTCTGCAACGGCTCCGGCAGTGCGCTGAATGCACTAAGAACCTTTTGATGAACCACGCTCCCGATACGGGTGCCGGATTCGTTCATGCAGTCCGCAAAAGTCAGAGGATTCTTCAGGCATTCCGCCAATGACTTGCGACGACCCTCGTAATGCCCAAGCGGGTATATGCGATCGGGATTCAGATTGGCCAGGATTTTCGCCTCGCGAAACGCATCCACCACACTCCCCAACTGATCCACCAGTTTGAGTTGAAGAGCCTCCTGCCCCGTATACACCCGCCCCTGCGCCAGCTGATCCACCTGCGCAACCGACATTTTGCGTCCCTCCGCCACCTTGCCGATGAAAGTCTGATAAAACTGCTCGATCCCCTCTCCCAGGATCGTGCGATCCTGCTCCGACATTTTGCCGCCAAAATTCAAGAGTCCCGCCCGATCCGACTGCGTGACGGTGTGAAAGCTGACCCCGTATTTTTCCGCAAATGCCTGCCCTTTGGGCAATGCCCCGATCACACCGATGGATCCCGTGATTGTTGTCGGTTCCGCGATGATCTTGTGAGCGGGTGCGGCGATGTAATAGCCACCGGATGCGGCCACTCCTCCCATCGCCACCACCACCGGCTTTTTTGCAGCCAGGGACTTCATGGCACTCCAGATCATATCGCTGGCTAAGGCAGAACCACCCGGGCTGACCACCCGCAGCACCACAGCTTTGATTTCATCGTTATCCCGGGCCCAATGCAGTTCTTCAATCAGGGGCTCCGGCAGGATAAATTCCCCGTCCGCCGGCCCATCCATCTGGATCTCCCCGACCGCCTCAATCAGTGCCAGTTGTTCACTGTGACCGCTGGCCATACGCACCCGATCCAGATTCTCGCTGCCATCCATGTAATCGTACATATCGTAGGCTTTTGTCCCCTTCATATCCGCTTCAAAACGTCCTTTCGCATCCTCAAGATAAGCCAGCTCATCCACCAGTTTGGCTTGTAGGGCCTGGGGAGCTGTGTAAATCGAATGTTTCAACTCACCGCGCACCACCGCCTCATCCTTGCCACGATCCTGCCCGATTTTCACCGCCATCTCCTGGCGCAGGCTTTCTTCCATGGAGCGATACATTTCTAGCGTATCTGCAGTGGGCTGATCCTCCACCAGGGGTTCCATCGCTGATTTATAACGGCCGGCCCGGACCACTTCCATTGTGACACCCAACTTTTTGAGGGCGCTGCCCATGTACACCAGATTAAAAACCGGCCCCGGTATGATCATTTCCCCCACCGGGGTCAACGCGAGGTGGCTGGCCACCGAGGCCAGGTAATAAACTTTATTATCCGCATGCTGAATATGGATATACAGCGGCTTTTTGGAGGCCTTATATTGCTCAAACATCCGCCGCAGGGACGAAAACGACGCCAGACTTCCATCGAGGCCTTTCAGTTCCACAAAAACCCCCTGAACACGAGCATCTTCCGCCGCACGTTTCAAGGTGGTATGGACGTCTGAAAGATCCACTCCCAATGGATTACCAAACAGACGATTAAAAAGTTCGTCTGTCATATCGATCTGCCGATCGCGAATCGTGCCTTCGAGTGTCATGGTGATGGTCACCTTCTCACTGTCCGGAATTTTGCTTTGTTTGGAGATCCGTCCGTCAGCCATGTGAAAGGCCATATAGAAAATAAGAATTGGCAGAAGTGTGGCCAGCAATCCAATCGCCATCAGATAAGCTTTCACCATGGACCAAATAAAACGCAGAAAACGGACGACGGGATTACGATGGCGATGGGATTCCATATTGATTCCTTCGGTGGCAGTTATGCCCCTAAGTTAGCAAGCAATCGTCAATAAAATCAAATGTATAATATAACGCGAAATTGGTTATGGTTAGTTATTAAAGACTAGGCAATCCCCCCCCATTTTGAGTAGAATGCCCTATCTTTCCAAGATTAAGAGTTCTCTCTGCTTTCCCCACCACGGTTTTGGCGCAGGGAAACGATTGAAGTGGTTGATTTCATGCAAAGAGGTTTGATCTTATGAATTCCCCCCTGCTCCAGGTTCTCCTTGAAACCGTTCGCGCCATCCCCGAAGCGGAAGGACTGGATGAAACAACCCTCCTGCAGATCTGCCAGCAGGCGATCGCAGAGGGGACAGCACAGAACCGTCAATGGCTTTTGGATCATCTGGAGCAGGCGCAGCGTCACGCCGCGCAGGATGGGTCAGAGGATGGCAACAGCGCTGACATGATCCCTCCCTCCAGTCAGGCTGCCGCCGCTCCATCTGAGAAAAAGGCTTTTACGGAGATTCCGGTCTCACGCCCGGCGCAGATTACATCCCCATCCGATCTTGAAGCCATTCTGGTGCGGCATGGGGACTGGATTCAATCGGTACTACACCCGGATGCCGCCATTACCGCCGGTCGGGCCAATTTTAGCAATGCCGATATGAATGGTTTTGAACTGGATGGTTTGGATTTACGGGGAGCCGTCTTTAAGGGGACCCTGCTGCAAGGGGCCAGTCTGCAGCGCACCAATCTGACCACCGCAAACTTTGAAAATGCCGATCTCTCTGGTGCCAATCTGCAGGGAGCTAAACTCAAGCGGGCTAACCTGCAGGGAGCCAATCTTACCGGCGCCCGCTTGAATCAGGCAGACCTGCGGGGGGCACGCCTCAAGGGAGCCATCTGGGATGGGGCCTCCCTTGTGGACGCTATGGTGGATGATCCTGGCCTGCTCCAATTGCAATTGCGGGGCATCGAGGCTGCAGAGGTCGATTCCAATCCGGACGCATTCGAACTAGAAGTAGAGACCGAA
>JAKQGS010000173.1 GCA_029556045.1 Pseudomonadota bacterium
GATCACAGGGACAGGCGGTGCCGGTAAAAGTTCGTTGACCGACGAAATCATCAGCCGCTTTCTCTTTGACCATGCCGATATCCGCATTGGGGTGTTGTGTGTGGATCCGTCCAAACGCAAGACCGGCGGGGCCCTGCTGGGGGACCGCATTCGCATGAATTGTGCCGGTGACGAGCGGGTGTTTATCCGCAGTCTGGCCACCCGTGGTTCCGGCTCCGAGCTGGCAACCGTCACATCCGATGCGGTGAAGCTGCTGCGGGCGCAAAATTTTGACTTTATCATCGTGGAAACCAGCGGCATCGGACAAGGGGATGCGGGTATTCTGGAGATCAGCGATGTCAGCATGTACGTGATGACTGCGGAATACGGCGCCTCCACCCAGCTTGAGAAGATCGATATGCTGGATTACGCCGACCTGGTGGCTGTCAATAAATTTGAACGCCGTCAGTCTCTCGATGCGATCCGCGATGTCCGCCACCAGATCCGTCGTTCCCGCTTTCAGGGTAAACGCATGGACGATGCGGACTTTCCCGTCTATGGAACCATCGCCAGCCGCTTTGACGATGACGGGGTGAATGGACTCTACAAAGCCATTGCAGAACGCTTGAATGAAAAGATGGGGCAAACCCGTTTTAAGCCATCCCCCCTGCGTCAGTACGCTATGGAATCCAATCATCGGGATGCCCTGATCCCCGGCGAGCGTCTCAATTATCTGGCGGATATCGCCAAGACGGTCCGTCGTTACCACAGTTGGATCGAGGAACAGATCCTTGTGGCCCGTCAGGCGGAAGCCCTTGATGTGAGCTGTGAGGTCTTGAGTCAAGACGGCAAAGGAGAGGTCGGTCAATCACTGGCTCTGGCCGCGCGGGAAAAATGGAAAAAACTGGACCCAACCGCCAAGGAGGTGCTGGATCAGTGGCCCACTATCAAAGCCCAGTATGCCTCCGATGAGTTCACCTACAAAGTCCGGGGCCAGGAGATCAAAGCCAAAGCCAGCTTTGAATCCCTCTCCCATCTGCACCTGCCCAAAGTGGCACTGCCGCCCTACGTTGCGGCGAGTGAAATCCTGCGCTTCAGCCTGAAGGAAAACGCGCCGGGATATTTCCCTTATACGGGAGGAATTTTTCCATTCCGTCGCGTGGGTGAGGATCCCAAACGGCAGTTTGCCGGCGAGGGTGGTCCCAAACGCACCAACGCCCGTTTTCACTTTCTGTCAAAAAACGATGAGGCCAAGCGCCTGAGTACCGCTTTTGACAGCGTCACCCTTTATGGTTCCGAGCCCGCTAAACGTCCGGACATTTACGGTAAAGTCGGGGAATCCGGTGTGTCCATTGCCACGCTGGAGGATATGAAGGATCTCTACGCTGGGTTTGACCTCTGTCATCCCTCTACCTCCGTGAGTATGACCATCAACGGTCCAGCGCCGATCATCCTGGCGATGTTCTTTAATACGGCCATCGATCAGCAGGTGGATGCCTTTACCCGCGAAAAAGGCCGTATTCCCAATCCCGAGGAGCATGAAGCCATTGTCACCCGCACCCTCAATGTGGTGCGTGGCACGGTGCAGGCGGATATCCTGAAGGAGGATCAGGCACAAAACACCTGTATCTTCTCCACGGAATTTGCTCTGAAGATGATGGGGGACATGCAGGAGTTTTTCATTCAGAAGAACGTTCGCAATTATTACAGCGTCTCGATCTCCGGCTATCATATCGCGGAAGCAGGGGCCAACCCCATCACCCAGTTGGCTTTAACGCTGGCAAACGGCTTTACTTATGTGGAGTATTACCTCGCGCGCGGCATGAAGATCGACGACTTTGCGCCAAACCTGTCGTTCTTCTTCAGCAACGGCATCGATCCGGAATACTCCGTCATTGGTCGTGTGGCACGCCGCATCTGGGCCGTGGCCATGCGGGATCTTTACGGAGCCTCCGAGCGGTCGCAAAAACTGAAGTACCACATCCAGACCTCGGGACGATCGCTGCACGCGCAGGAAATCGACTTCAACGACATCCGCACCACCCTGCAGGCATTGATCGCGTTGTATGACAACTGCAACTCCCTGCACACCAACGCCTACGATGAGGCGATCACCACCCCCACCGAAGAGAGTGTGCGGCGAGCGATGGCGATTCAGATGATCATCAATAAAGAGTACGGTCCTAACAAGTGTGAGAACATCAACCAAGGATCCTATTTCCTCGAACAGCTGACGGATCTGGTGGAAGAAGCGGTGCTGAAAGAGTTTGAAAGCATCTCCACGCGGGGTGGTGTTCTGGGCGCGATGGAAACCCAGTACCAGCGCCGCAAGATCCAAGAGGAAAGCCTCTATTACGAGACCCTCAAAGACACCGGTGAATTGCCCATTATCGGCGTGAATACCTTTATCAATCCCAAGGTACTCAGTGGTGAATTTGTGCGCCCCGAGATCGAGCTGCGACGCGCCACCTACGCGGAAAAAGACGATCAGTTGCACCGACTGGATGCTTTCAAAAAAAGTCACGAAGCCGCCCGCAAGGATGCCTTGGAGCGCCTCAGTCATACAGTATTTACGCAAAAGAACATCTTCGCAGAGCTGATGCACACGGTGCGGCACGCCAGCTTGGGAGAAATCTCGGAAGCGCTTTACAAGGTCGGTGGCCGTTACCGGCGGAATATGTAATTCAGATCCCAGTAGGTGAGGCAGCAGGCCTAAAATGGTGCCATTGGCGATGGTCATTTTGCGCGAACGACGGACCATGACTTGAATTTCTCAGCTATTTCTTGCAAAATGAATATTGGATATTCAAAATGCAAGGATACCCAATGATTAGCCGTAATATCATGAAAATACTGAGAAAATCGGTTTCTCAATTTCCCATATTAACCCTGACCGGCCCTCGCCAATCAGGGAAAACCACCCTATTGCGCCAAGAATTCACAGATTATCAATATGTGCTCCTGGAGGATGCCGATCAGCTGGAGTTTGCCACCCATGATCCTCGAGGCTTCCTCAATCAGTTTCTCGGCAAAAAGGTGATTATCGACGAAGCGCAAAATGCACCGGAGCTATTTTCCTATATCCAAGGTATCGTCGATGACAATCCCCACGAGAGATTCATCCTGTCTGGATCACAAAACTTCGCGCTGTTAGAAAAAGTCACGCAATCGCTGGCCGGAAGAACCGATGTTCACTATTTGATGCCCTTTACCCTCAGTGAGCTTTGTGGGCAAATGCCCACCGAGCAGGAAATTTTTGGTAGAGAAATCCCTGAACACACCAAACCTTGGGCACCCGACCTTTTTGATACCATCCTGAAAGGATTTTATCCGAGAATCCGCAGTGGTGGCATCGAAGCAAACGATTGGCTGCGAGCCTACTATCGAACCTACTTAGAGAGAGACGTTCGCTCAATTGCAAATATTGGTGACATTAATCAATTTAGTTCATTTGTGCGTTTGGTGGCTGGTCGAGTTGGGCAACTATCAGACTTCAGTGGATTAGCCGGTGATGCAGGAATCTCACACACTACGGCTAAACGGTGGCTATCGATTTTAGAGACAAGTTTTATAGTCTTCAAGCTATCACCCTATTTTCGTAATTTTAACAAGCGACTCATAAAAAGCCCGAAAATTTATTTTGTCGATACTGGACTACTTTGTTATTTGCTGGGAATTCAATCCGCCGATCATCTCATCACTCATCCGTTGCGTGGGCAAATTTTTGAAAATTTCGTTATCGCAGAATTCCTAAAAAATAGGTATCACGGCGGCCGTGACCCCAATCTCTATTTTTGGCGTGATTCTTCAGGCACCGAAGTTGACTTGATCATAGATCATGGTATGGAAATTCAAGGAATCGAGCTGAAATCAGGCCAAACTGTGCAAGAAGACTTTTTTAGGAATTTGCAATTGTGGCAAAAATACAGTCAAAAAGATTGTCCCCTTGCCGTGATATATGGTGGTGAGTCTTCCATGATGCGTTCCGGGGTAGGAGTTTATTCTTGGCGTCATATTTAAATGTGTTGTTTTCTATACTTCAGTCATAATCTCCTAAAAATCCCACCAAAATCATTCAAAAGATCTGGAAAAATCTTTGTGTGTTGACACGGCACGATCCGGTTAAGAGTGCTTATGGGTGTGGTGAATATCTGGATAATGGGGGTGTGAGTGCCGGAGAATGGAATGCCGATGTCTGTGTCGGTGGGGCTCTCCCGACAAAACCCCCTCGGGGTGATCGTGCTGGTGGTGGATATCATGGACATGCTCATGCTCGTGTTCGAGCTCATCGTGAACGTGTTCATGCTCATGATGTTCGCTCAGGTGAAGCCAGACCCCGATGCCCATCAGCGTGGCCGCCAGGAGAAATTGCATTGAGGGAACTTCTGCTGAGATGACAAACGCAGCAGCGGCGCCGACAAACGGAGCCCCAGAAAAGTATGCGCCCGTGCGGGCGGTGCCGATATGCCGCAGTGACAGCACAAACATCAGCAGGCTCAGACCATAACCAAAAAAACCAATCAGACCTGCGATCAGAGCAACCCGCGGGACTACATTTGTGTGTCCCATGGTCCACGCGAGGGCTGTGTTGGTGCATCCAGCGATCAGTCCTTTTAACATGGCGATCTGTAGAGCGTCGTTGGCGGAGATTTTGCGGGTGATGTTATTATCGATGGCCCAGCAGAAACAGGCGCCGATAATCAAGAGCATGCCGTAATTATGCGAAACGGTGGGATCGCCACTCCATGACAAGATCAGACTACCCGTAACAATGGCGACCATGCCGAGCAGTATGCGTTTATCAAAGTTCTCGGCAAAGATAAACCAAGCCATCAATGCCGTCAAAACCCCTTCAAGGTTGAGCAACAGCGAGGCGAAAGCCGCATCAGAAGTCGCCAGACCAATCATCAAAAGGCAGGGCCCCAGAATCCCGCCAAAACAGATAGCCAGCAATAGCCACTTCCAGTCCGCCGCCGGAATACGGGCCGTCGTCACGTCCGGTCGGAGGATTTTCTTTCCAACAGCAACGAGGCCAAGCCCCAGTCCCGAACCCAGGTAGAGCAATCCCGCCAGCATCCATGGACTGGTATCCCCTAGTAGTAGTTTGGCGGCGGGAGTGCTCAGACCAAAGAGCAGGGCTGCGACAATCGCATAAAGGCTTTGAGGCGTTCGCATTTGGGTTGGAGTCATCATTTATCCAAACCGGTTAAACTCTATATAATCATATGAAGAAACCGCGGCCAGACTTATTGATTGCCTAACCAATTTATACCAATCTACCCAGAAACAAATCCATAGACATGACTCTGCAGGAATGCTCAGCGAAATAGCGGTCATGATGATCTCGGGTGACCAGTTGTATGTTGAGACTGGTACCAAGTTGCTGTGAAAACTTCAAAAGATGAGGACTCGGTTCCACTTGGTTGGACTTACATTCCACCAACAGCCACGGGCTTTTATCCCGGAGGACAAGAAAATCTACTTCGTGTCCTTGTTTGTTTCTGACGAATGACAATTCAAACACGCCCATTCCAAGATCAGTCCAGGCGTGGCAGGCCTTCAAAAGATGCAGTGCAACGAGGTTTTCTCGCCGTTTTGGAGGTTCGGTGACGGCCAAAATGTCATACAAAAAAAGCTTTGGTTCAAGTGTAATGGCTCGGCTGATTTTTTTGCTAAAAGGCCGTATCAAAAAACACAGGTATAGCGACTCAAACACTTCGATCCAGCTCTTAACTGAACCATAGGCAACCCCCAATGATTCGCGTAAATTATTCAGAGATAACAGTGATCCCACCCGCTCTGGCAACAGGTCATAAAGATTTTGTAATAAGTTGAGATTGTGCACGGCCTTCAGATCGCGAATATCCTCTTGCATGAGGCGCTCCATACGTAAGCGCGACCAGCGTTTGGCTTTACGTTCGTCGGCGAGGAATAGTGGCTCGGGAAATCCTCCTAACTTCATGAGATCGGAAAATGGAAAATTAACCACAGGATCTTGGTCGAGGAAATGCTCCGGTTCAACGATAGTGCCAGACTCACCGACAGAAAATGGATGCAGCCGATAGGGGATATATCGTCCGAGTAGGCTATCGCCTCCCCGTTGAAAAACATTCAGGCGAGCGCTGCCTGTAACGATGATTGAAAGGTCTTGGCCCCGCAAATCATAGAGTCCCTTTAAACGTCGTTTCCAGTATCGATCTTTATGCAATTCATCCAATAGAACGGGGCCCGTGCCACGAGCAGATAGCGCTGCAGCGGGATCCTTTATCCACGCTCTGCGAAAGAGTTGATCATCCCAACTGAATTCATTTTCTTCATGACGCAGGAGGGTGCGACCCAGCGTGCTTTTCCCCACTTGGCGCGGACCGCTGATAAAAGCCATTTTTTTGGATCCCAATGCATCTTCAACGATATATTTCTTTAAGTATCTGTAATAATTCAATTCTATAGTGCCTTTTTTTCATCAAAATGAAAAATAGTCATGACTAATTTTCATTATACTGAAAATTAGTCATGACGCCAAGCACTTCAAAAATCAGGTCTTTAAATAATCAAATGGAGAAACCGCGGCCAGACATCATCCAGGTCGGCGGAACTAACCGCGTAGCGATACGAGCCTGCAACCTGAAACGGCTCACCCAGGCGATTGAGGAGGACCCAAAGGCTGTGGTCTTGTCCCCCGTTGCTCTTTTTGTCATGAGGCAATTGTGCTTTGACGGCCTGCCAAAGTTCCTGCGAACGAAAGCCTTTTAAACTTAGCAGTCGGTCCCACTGCGCCCGTTTTATGAGGCAACCGCCGGTGCGCAGATTGTCGATGATGGTGTCCCGTTCTTCGGTGGGCAGGTTTACAAGTTTTTCGCTGAGCAGTGTCGCAAAAACCATCCCCAGGGCCACGGCTTCCCCATGCGTCAACCAGACTTCATTTTCGGGTGCATCCTCCAGGAACACCGCTTCCAGGGCATGGCCAAGGGTATGGCCAAAGTTCAAAATCGCCCGTATGCCTGATTCCACGGGATCCTGCTCAACGATATTGGCTTTGATGCGAATGATGTCACAGAGGATCGGAATGTAATGATGCAGGGAATGATGGCGTTCCGCCAAGTGAGGGAGTCGCTCCATAAGGATTGGATCGTCGCTGAGAAAGGCGTGTTTGTAGCACTCCGCAAGCCCGCTGCGAATTTCCCGCTCTGGGAGTGACTGCAGCCAGCCAGGCCAAACGTAGACCGCCGATGGGAACGCAAAGAGTCCCACCTGGTTTTTACCAAAGGGCGGGAAATTAACGCCGGTCTTGCCACCGACACAGGCGTCTGCCATCGATAGTAGCGTGGTCGGG
>JAKQGS010000212.1 GCA_029556045.1 Pseudomonadota bacterium
ATCTCGGTGCAGGTTGGGATAATAGCCCATCAGAGAGGGGCCATCTGGCAAGGGACTTTTCACCGCCTGATGCTGAGCAGCATCCAGAGGTATCGGGGGCAGAAAATCCCCCAGCAGCTTTTCCAGTTCCTTACGATGTTCCACGGTAGCCTGCAGCATCCGTCGCAATCGGTTTTGTGTGGACGGCAGAAGGGAGGCATCCCGCAACAGGATCTTGAGCTCGGTGCCATCCCCCTCCAGATTCTCCATATAGTGCCGCCACTTCAGCGACCATTCCCACTGCACCTGACGGGGTTGATCAAAGAGCCATGGAACCCCTTTGGCGATTGGATATTTGGCCTGACAGGATGTGCAAGTTAGTACTTCCGCCTCCAGCAGAGCCCCCTGGCAAACGGGGCACGCCAAAGCGTCAATCCATTGACGGTGCTGTTCTGCCATCGATCCTCCAGTCACGCCGCGTGTACCTCAGAATTATGATATTCTATAGTGAGATTTTACCATGTTCACGATTCACTGCCATCTCAGACCATCCACGACCTGGATCATCGTCCTGATCCCGGATAAGAATTCAACCAAGGAGTTCCCATGTCTATCCGTTGCACTCCCTTCCTGCCCCTCATTCTGGCAACCGCTCTGGTGTCATGTGCGCCTGACGACGACAGTGAAACCGCAGCAGCTCCCGGCACCCCGTTTTTGACAAGTGACGCCCTGGCTCCCGCCACTAGCAATATCACTCCTATTGATGAGATCGATTTCAAAGACGCCCTCGAAGACGAGATCACGGCTTTTCGTAATCCCGCCTATCTGGGAGGACTCCCCTTTAAATTGACACAAGCTGATGATGAGGAAACGGAGAAAACGGAGGAGCAAGAGGCCGATGACGCGGACACCTGCATCACGGACCAACTGGACGCGCAAACCATCACCGTGCAGGACAAGACTATTTTCATTGATGCCTCCATTGATTTTGCATCCTGCCTCGCAAATACAACACCCCCCGTCGAAGGTCTGGCCATCACCGCCGCTAAAATGCACTTACTGGTGAGCTGGAGCTGTGATGAGGATTTCAGCGCTTACGCCGACAAGACCGTGGCGGACGTTGAAGATATGGAAGATCCCTGTGTGACGGCAACCTCTGCCACCATGCTCTCCCAGGCAGACACCTCATTCACCATGACCATCACTGGCGATCAGGGCACGGCCACCATCACCACCCGACAGCTCACCGCTCATCAGAACGAGGCCGGCGGCGGCTGTGAGCTGACCCGCAGTGGTGAAACCATGACTCGGGCCGACAACTGTATCGATGTCGCCACCACCACCACCACCGCCACCGCCCAGGGGCAAACCCAGACGGAGGTGGCCTATTTGAAAATCAAAGGTCAGGGACTGACCTATCCTGTTGTCACTCAGGATCCATGGTATGACTCAGGCTCTATGGATGTTATCCTCGGCAACTGGAACGGCACCATGACCTATAGCAACCGCACCACAGCGCCCACCTACACCTTCACGGACGGCTCCAGCACCGTTGCGGGCACCCTGGGAGAAGACGGGAATGATACAATTACCACATTACTACCCAGTCAACGCCCCCTCACCCTGCGGTCGTACTTGAACAATTTGGCGATTAAAGCTATGAAGGCGCTTCCTTAAAATGACACAGGATCCAAAACCCCATGCACCTTCTAGCCTACTGTCGCCCCGGATTTGAACGGGAATGCCTCCAAGATCTCCAACATGTTTTGGCCCCCATCGGGGGCCATGGTCTGGCTGATATCCAGGACCAGGCGGGATACCTCGTGTACGAGGCCCCGGACCTTGATCCCCACTGGCGTCCGACGCGGGATATTTGGAACAGCTTTACCTTTGTGCGACAGCTGTTGGTTGTTCACGCTCCGGTCATTTTTCAAGATCAGGATCGAGTGAATCCCCTGCTCCAGGCTCTTGATGCCTGGGATTACCCCGCCGCACAATCCCGCCTTTACGGGGAGCTCTGGCTGGAGGGCCCTGACACCAATGACGGAAAATCACTGAACCCCTTCTTCAAAAAATTCCAGATCCCCCTGCAAAATGGTCTGAAGCGCAGCGGCTGGAAGCAGGTTTTTGCCAAAACCAAAGGTATACCGCGCCTTCATCTGTTTTTTCCCAATTACGACACTGCCCTGGTGGGTTTCAGCACCCCCGGGGCGTCGTCATCCTGGCCCATGGGCATTCCCCGCCTGAAATTGCCGCCGGAAGCCCCGAGCCGCTCCACTCTGAAGCTTGATGAAGCCATCATGACTTTTTTGACTTTTGACCAGCAAAAAAAGCTGGGAGAAGGGCTGCGGGCGGTCGACCTGGGAGCCTCCCCCGGTGGCTGGACCTACCAGATGACCCAGCGGGGTATGTTTGTCACTGCGGTGGACAACGGACCCATGGATGCCCGCATCATGGCCTCGGGACTGGTGGAGCACCTGCAACAGGACGGCTTTCGTTTTCAGCCCAAAAAGCCCGTTGATCTGATGGTCTGCGATATTGTGGAAACCCCGCAACGGGTGGCGCAACTTCTGGCCCAGTGGCTGTCCAATCGCTGGAGCCCCCGCATCATTGCCAACCTGAAGCTGCCCATGAAACAACGCTGGGATATTTTGCAGGAATGTCTGCGGGTGATACGCGAGGAAGGCAAACTAAAACCGCAGGACGATTTGCGCTGCCGGCAACTCTACCACGATCGCGAAGAGGTCACAGTTTTCGTTGACCGGGCTTCCCCTTAGGGGTGGTATCCAGCGGCATATTGGGATCAAAGACGATATCGCCGATTTCGACGCCGTAAGCCGCCAGATATTCCAGCATACGTGCGTAGTAGTACGGTTTTTTGCCCTTCACGATCCTGATGCGCCCCACCTGGTATAACTCCAGCCCACTCACATCCCGTGACTTGGAGTCCTGTACACGCCGCACCCGATAAACAGGGTAAACCTTGCCAACATCGAGAGGATCCTTCCATCCACCCAGGATCGTCACCCAATGCCCCCCCGACACCGCATGAATCCGCGGCTCACCATCCTTGGCGTCCACCAGCTCGAAATTGTGCTCAATCACGTCGTCGTATAGCTCGTCTTTTTTCGTCAATTTCATGTACTGGCGAAAGAAATCGGCCGCTTTGACAGGATCCCCGGACTTCTCGTGATAGATTCCCAGATTCATATGGGCCAGGACGTTTTTTTTGTTAACCTTCAGCACCTGTTCCCACTTCTCGGCCGCCAACTTCCACTTGCCATCGTCCGCTGCCACAATCGCTTCCTGCAGCAAAAGATCTTCTTTGCCCTTGCCCTTGGTCGCTAGAATCTTGCGTTCGACAATCTGCTCCGCATCGCAAACGCGAAACACCACTTGGTCCAATAGATTTTGCACCAGAATCTTTTTGGCTTTAGCCGGATCGATGGGTGGCTCCGCTGAATAGGAGTTCACCTTGATTCGCCCCATCACTTCATCCTTAAAGATCACCTTCTTTTTGCCGGCATGATAGACCGCGTATCCCAAGCGGATTTCATAGAGGTCTTTTTTCTGATCCACTGTATAAGTGTCCGCTTTGATCTGTGGTGCCAGCTCCAGCGACCCCCCGAAATTCTGATTGACCCGCCCAAATCCGGGGTACCAGGCATGAGTGTCCTTGTCCTTGAGTTTGATCAGTCGGGTGCCTTTAAAACTGGTTTGAAAGTCATCCTTCACTACCCGAACCATCAGGATCGCCTGGCTTTTGCGGCTGAGGGGATGGGAAGTCACCGATCGTTCCAGGCTGTTTTCCAGCACCTTGTCGTTTTGCCAGGTAGCGTCCAGCAACGCATCCACATAGTAGGTTGGTTTGGGTTTACGGCACTCCCGCAATTGCAGAGCCAGATAACCCGCTTCCGAACCGGTCAGACCCTCAATCTTGGGAACACCATAGGTATTCACCCCGTCAAAGTCGCTGTTGGGGAAACGGGTCAACTGGTATTCAACTTCCAGTTCAGTCTTCACGCAGGACGTCACCGACGCCACAACAGCGATGATGCTCAACTTACAGAATAGGTATTTCAGGTGCCATTGTTTCAACAACCCGGTCTCCGTCGTTTGATAACCCCGTGATATTTTAATTTTACCGCAGAGTTACCTCCGGCCAAATGGGCAATATATTCCCCCTTGTCCGGGTCCAAAATGCGTCGGTGTCTATTGGCTTGGGATCAGAATTAACACCCATACAGCCAAGTGCGCTATCGCATCATGCTGATTAATATGGATTTTTTTGTTTTATCTTTTTTTTATTAAAGTCCAAACGCGTTCCGACGATAGGACTCGTAACTTAACTGGGAGGGGTATCTTTATGAAATTACGTGCCGGAACCGCTATCTTTGTTCTTTTTACGATGTTGTCCGCAACGGCGTGCTCTAAAAAGAGCAGCTCAACAGACGGCAGCGCCGGTGGAACTGGATCCACCACCATCGCCAATCAAAACGTCAAAGCCAGCAACATCGCTGACCTGAACT
>JAKQGS010000488.1 GCA_029556045.1 Pseudomonadota bacterium
ATTGTTGCCGAGATCAAAGCGCCAGGCCTCCGGGTGCAGGCGTTTGACCTGCGCCACATAGCCGCCCAAGCGTTCAATGCCCCCCAGGTCGGTGGCGGGATTGCAGCCACAGGGCTCAACGTGGCCCCGAAAATCCCCGAAGGCCAACCAGGATGGTTCACCTTTTCCGGCTGGGGCGGCATAGAGGATGGCCGTCGCCAGGACACCCGATGCGATCATGCTCAATTTCTTGATCACCATTGCCGCTGATTCGCCTCATTTTATGGATTTAGGTAAAGATAACCATACCATACCCCTGTTCCCTTGACATCGGGATTTTTTAGATTAATTTACCCATTCCGATGGGACTGTGCACCCGCCGGTCTCGTCATTCACACATTCAGGAATGCTTCATGGTCAAATCATCGTCCCGTATCATTCTGATCTGGGTCGGACTTGTGGTGGGACTGCTCCTCTTGGCCGCCAATATCTGGGGAAGCCGTATCCCCGCTGAGCATGTCATCACCCAGGAAATCTCTGTCGCCGCTCCGGATCAGGTGGTCTGGCAACTAATGGCGACCCCCTCCCGGGTGGCGGAATGGAATCCCATCGTGATGAATACCGAACCGGTGCAAGCTCCGGGGGGTCAGAATCAGTGGCGGGAACACTACCGCACCGGCGATAAGCTCCTGGTGACCTACCAGGTGACCGAAGCGAACCATCAGCTCACGAAAACAGTAGCGGACCCGGACTTTCCCTTTCAGGGGAACTGGAGGTTTACCGTCGTGCCGGACGGTACCGCCACCAAGGTCCTGGTGGAAGAACGCCTCACCCTGCCCAATCCTATCGCTCGCCTGGTACGCCGGGTTCTTGGCCCGTCCAACTGGCTGAAAGTGCAAATGAAAGGGCTCCAGGATTGGGCGCAAAAACCAGCAGACAACCCGGCCCCGCAGACCGCAGGTTGATTTTATAACATTTGACTTTTCTTTGGGATTTTCATAATTCATTCCGGTTTGTCATCGCGCACCCAACAGGAGCCCCATCAATACATGGTCCTGGACCCGTATTCCTTCGATCGCCCCGATGCCGGTACCCGTGTGCACTTCACGGAACTGCCGACGCCGGAGCATTTGCACCGGGAGTTGCCTCTTCCGCCACTGGTGCAGGAGTCCCTATGCCAGCATCGCCGGACCATCGAAAACCTGATCAGCGGCTCTGATCCTCGCCTGCTGGCCATCGTCGGCCCTTGCTCCATCCACGATACCGATGCAGCCCTGACCTATGGCGGACGCTTGCGGGCGCTGGCGGACAGGTATCGGGACAAGCTGGTGATCGTCATGCGCACCTATATGGAAAAACCCCGGACCTCCCATTATTGGAAAGGTCTGGTCAACGATCCCTTTCTGGATGGCAGCCACGATGTGGTTTCCGGGTTGCGTAAGGCGCGGGAATTTCTTCTGGCTATCAACCAGCTGGGGTTGCCCTGTGCCACGGAATTTCTCAATCCTCTGACTCCACTTTATTTTGGAGATTTGATTGCGTGGGCTGCCATTGGAGCCCGCACCACCACCAGCCAGATTCATCGGGAGATGGCCAGCTGGCTGCCCATGCCGGTGGGTTTCAAGAACAGCCTGGATGGGGACATTCAGGTGGCGGTGGATGCCATGCTGGCGGGCACCAAATCCCACACCATCATGGGCACCAATCCGCAGGGTCGCACCGCCCTATTGCACAGCAGCGGCAACCCCTTTGTTCACCTGACCTTACGGGGCGGCCGCGAAAACCCCAACTACAGCGCCGACTGGATTGCCACCGTTAAAAAACACCTGCAGGGATTGCCGCACTCCCGCTTGATTCTGGTGGACTGCAGCCACGGCAATTCCAACAAACATTACAAAAACCAGGTGGAAGTTCTGCACAACCTCCTCGACCAGATCAAGGGGGGCGAGACAGCCATCCTTGGTTTTATGCTGGAAAGTTTTCTGCGGGAGGGAAACCAGTCACTCACCCCAGGTCAGCCACTGACACCGGGGGTATCCATCACCGATAGCTGCGTGAGCTGGGAAGACACCGAATATCTTTTGGAAAAAGCCTACACATCTCTTTAATTGAGACTCATTCGATTTTATGTCGCATTTTTACCTTTCACCAATCACACCCCACCGTCAATGACTCCGGAACCCTTAACTTGCAGGCGGGAGCGCCGAAGACCTGATGACACCCAAAGAATCCGGAGATCCTGACCGATGAAGTCCATCGGGGTTTACTGGCTGACGCTGGAGCCTCACGAAAACCACCTGAAAAAAGCCGCCATGCTGGACGCCTTGGGGTATCGGGTGACGTTTTTCAAAACGCTGGATTCCCTGGCTCAGGGGATTTTTGACCAGCGGGTCCCCATCGTTATCGTTGGTGATGAGGGGCCGGAAAATGCCGTCATCAATGCCATCCGGGAGCTAGGGCATATGCCGGCCATGCAGGGAGCCCGGATGATCCTGACGGTCTCCCGCCCGGCACTTCCCATCATGCGCATCGCCGCCTGCGAAGGCTTTCGGGATATTCTCGCGCTGGATATGCCCCACCAGGAATGGTTGGAGCGCTTTATTTTCAGCAGTTCCTCATCAAAGACCCTGACCAAACAATTCGACAATACCGGGTTGCAATCCTATCGGGAGGAAGGCTTTCTGGCCCTGCCCGCCCGTATTGTGTGGATCACCGATCAGCAGATTTGCATCGAGTCGCGGCTGAAACCGCGGCTGCAGCAAAAGATTGAATTGTCCGGTCCCATCGTTCAATCGATGGGCGCTAAATACCTGACGGTAACCCCCACTGAGGTCTATCATACCAATCTGCTCTTTCGTTTCTCTGAAGGTCTGATCGGAACCTGGGAAATCCCGGAAGGTAGCGCCGACAACCACCGCACCGAAACCATGGACATCGTGAGGACGATGGACCGCGGCGAGCGTTATCGCATCTTTCTAGCGATTAATTCACCCGCCATGCGCAATTCTCTGATCAAATACCTGGAGCCGGAACGATTTGAAGTGCACTCAGCCCTGCATAAACGCAGCCTCATCGAGGAACCCAAGTATTTTGGGCCGCAGGTGGTGATGCTCGAGGATCGTTTTCATCACGAGGGAGAGCTGGCACAGTTTCGTCAATGGGTGGCCACACTACCGCCCCATTGTGCCATCATCATCATCGGCGGCCGCACGGAACTCCAGCAGATCCGCAATCTCGT
>JAKQGS010000262.1 GCA_029556045.1 Pseudomonadota bacterium
AGGCGCAAAGCACCGCAGGCAAGAAAGAGAAAACAGACGGCCCAACCGATCCGCCCCAATTCCGACAAGCCGTATTGATACATCAAAAAAGCTGGTGCCAGTCCAAATGAGACCAAATCACAAAGGGAATCATACTGCACACCAAATTCACTGCTGGCACCTGTCATGCGGGCGACCCGGCCATCAAAAACATCAAAAACCGCTGCCACCAATATGGCGATCGCAGCCACACCAAAATTACCCTGCAGGCCCTTGATGATGGCAAAAAATCCAAAAAATAGATTCCCCGTGGTCAACAGGTTCGGCAAAATATAAACAGCACCGCCCAATCGAGGATGTTTTACCTTGATTTCCATAATCAGTTTCCCTTGTCCTTACGCAGCCGCTCCTGTGGTGCCGACTGCCTCAAATAAAGAGGATCCGGTCGCTCTGACAATCGCAGCAATTCCGGCCTCTCGTCAAGCGCCCATGCGACACTCTCCACCAATTCATTTTGCCAATACGCAAGAGAATGTCCGGTTGAGGGCGTGGCACCCAGGGCCATCAGTGACGTTTCCAATTGCGGCCAAGGTAGGAGCATATGACTGACCATACCGGGGCAGTCAGCGGGATTCCAAAGAACGGAAACACCATCCTGCCCCCGCAACGAAATGGTGTTTTGGCAATCAACCGCCACCATCCGGGGATCTTGCCCGGGCATGGCCATCACCGCATAACCTTCAGTGCGGGTGGCCGGCAAAAACCAGGCGGTCGATCCTTTTGCTTCGCCCATGGACTGATGGCGTAGCCCCATGGCCAGCAATGGAGCTATGTCATATACCGCCGTCCTACCAAGCCCCTGCGCCAATCCATACCCAAAGGCAGATCCTATTTTAATACCCGTAAAAGATCCTGGGCCGCGGGAGAGGATCAAAGCCTCAATCCCCGCTATCTTTATTCCCACCGCATTCAGCAATCCGTCAATGAGGCCGTGCAATGCGCCTGCAGAACCAAACGACTGCAAAAGGGACGCTATCCCTTCCACCACAAATCCATTGGACGAAGATTTCAATAAGGCCACCGTAGCGCCTTTGAGGCATGTATCGATCCACAGGGCAGTGGTGAAGTTCACTTTATCCATTGACGAACCCGGAAAAACCTTTCAGCATGGAAGCCCAAAAACGGCTTAAATCGTTGTATGTCGCCAATACCAAAACAGCCAGAATCATCACAAAACCAATTTTCTGATAATTCTCGACAACGATTTCTGGAAGGGGGCGTCGACGCACGCCTTCCGTGAATAGAAGAAGTAATTGCCCTCCGTCCAAAACAGGAATAGGGAAAAGATTGAGCAGGCCAAGGTTGATGCTGATCATCGCTAAAGAACCAAAAAAGGCCATCCATCCCATCTTGACGGAATCCGAAGCGACCTTTGCGACCGCTATCGGTCCTCCTAATGCTCCCAGCGGCATGTCTCCCGTAAACAGACCCGCTACCATGCTGCCAATCAATACTGTTTTATCCAGGGTCTCCCGAACCCCATATGCAATGGCCTTTAGGGGGTTGCGGTACTGCTCGATCACCGGTTCGGGGCTTTCCATGGCCCCCAGAAAGCTAACTGGCAGCGAGTGAAAAATTTCCTTACCTCCAGCCTTTTGCACATCGTGGGACTTCAAGGGGATGGTCTGGGTCAGTGGTTTTCCCTGACGCAATACCGTCACCTCCATAGACGGTGCCTGTTTTGCCATGACGGCATCCCGGTACTGAAAGGCATCTTTAACCGCAACGTCTCCCCATTGAATAATCTGATCTCCCGGCTGCAACAGGGCGGTCAGGGAAGTATCGTCAATGGCTGCAATCGTGAGTTGCGCGTGAGTAATCCCAATCTGCTCCCATGGCTCGCGGTCTAAAACCCGCACTCCGGATAAGGACATAGCCACCGATCGTTCCGGACCGAAGTCATTGCCATCGGCTTTGTAGATAACAGGTTTGACAGTCCATACGATCTCTGTCACCGCAGGATCAGCCCATATCCGCCGCAACGCAGATTCCAGCTGACGCCAGTATCGTATCGGGGTCTTTTCACCATTAACGATGAGAGCCTCCACATAATCACCGGTTTTGAGTCCAACCCCAGCGGCCACACCTAAGGGATCGGTTAACGTTAATGTCGCCGGTATAAAACTGGGGGCGATACCGATCTGACCACGGGGTTTTTGCGTCAATCCATCCGGGTCATCCACCGCACTGGGCACAACTTCGATCTTCAGCCGTTGGCCGTCACGCTCGACTTCCAGATGCAGGGGGCGACCGGGGGCACCAACGATCTGGGTCTGCACATCCCGCCAGGTTTCTATGGCCACATCATTGATGGAGCGAATGCGGTCCATAAACTGCAGGCCGGCCTTTGCGGCGGGACTACCCTCCATGATTTCTCCCACAACCGGCGGCGGTAGGGGAATGCCCACCCAGCCCATGCCGGCAAAGGTGGCGATCGCCAGAAGAAAGTTTGCCAAAGGTCCGGCTGCAACCGTGGCTATCCGCTTGCCCACGTGGGCCCGATGAAACTCTCGCCCCTTCACCTCCGGAGGTACAGTTTCCGAAGGGAGCGCTCCGTAAAACTTCACGTACCCCCCCAAGGGCAGGAGGCTGATGCGATAGTTTGTTTCACGCCGGCTCCAGGAGAGGATCACCGGTCCAAATCCGATGGAAAACACCTCCACGGCAATCCCGCAGGCTTTCCCCACTAAAAAATGACCCATTTCATGAAAAAAGACGAGAAGTCCGATGAGCAACACAATGGCAATCAAGGGGTGGGAAAGTAGATCCATAGCTTAAACCCTCTCCTGACTTTTGAAGCTATCTCATAAATACGATGGCGTTGCGGTGTGATTGGATCCGGTCCATATTGAGGCATTTCTCAACTCCAGCCGAGGCCTAGGCGACCAGCACCAGCCATATAACCGGCGCTCCGAACATAAGTCCGTCCACACGGTCGAGGATGCCACCGTGTCCGGGCAGGATCCATCCTGAATCCTTGATGCCGCCGAACCGCTTGAGGGCCGATTCCACCAGATCCCCCAGTTGACCCAGAATCCCCGTCAGGAGACTGACTCCAACAATACCACCCCAGGAGGCGAGGCCTCCCTGGTAGTAGAAGTTTAGCAGACATCCCCCTAAAATACTCGACAAAAGCCCAAAGACTGCACCTTCGATGGTCTTCTTGGGGGACATGGCGGGAGCCAACTTATGTCGGCCAAAAAACCGACCACCAAAATAAGCGCCGGTATCCCCTGACCAGACAATGGCCAGCAGTAGAAACAGGTACCGCACATCCAAAGCCAGATGGTACATGGCGATCCACGGAAAAACCCCGTAGGTCACCGCCATCGTCATGGCTGCCGAGCGTCCAAAAGCAATGGTGGGATCGGAACTGGAGAAGGATCCAGCCAAAACGGGAATGAGAATCAAGGCGGTGAAGGCACCAACCGGGTTGGGCACCTGTGGTCCGAGAGAGCTCAGGGTCAGGATCGCGAAACCCGTTAATATCACCAGACCCATAAGCCACCGGGGCGCCGGTTTGTGCCCCATGTCCAGACTTTTTGTCGCCAGCATGAATTCCAAACGGGGCAGAAGCATCGCCATCACCTCCTGCACGGAAATGGCGACACAGATAAGAAAAAAACAGAAAAGGAGCCAAGGTGGCCCCCAGATCATCAGTGCTGTCAAAAGAGGCAATCCGATGAGCGCGGTTAAAACACGCTGCTTCAGCATAGGCGACCTTCCGGTGAGTACTCAGGGGCAGCTTCCGCCAGGATCTTCTCACCCTCAGTGCCAGCATCCACCTCATCCACCTTGCCAAATCTCCTTTGTCGCAGCTGGTAGGTCTCCACGGCAGCCTTTAAATGGTCTTTGGTAAATTCAGGCCACATGACAGGGGTAAAAACAAACTCGGTGTAGGCGAGCTGCCACAGTAAAAAATTGGAGATCCGTTGCTCACCACTGGTGCGGATCAACAGGTCAGGATCATTCAGGGGCCATGACGGAAGATGGCGGGCAAACGATTCCACCGTAATCTGCTCAGGAGCGATCTTTTGATCCAGTGCTTCGGCCACAAGGGCTCGGCAGGCATCGACAATTTCCGATCGCCCGCCATAACTCAGGGCTAAAACCAGGTTCATTCCCGTGTTTTGCCGGGTTTGCTCGATGCCCCAACGCAGGGTTTCCTGAGCTTCAGGCGGCAGCTTTTGTAGGTTGCCAATCATGGAAAGGCGAATGTTTTCCCGGTTCAGTCGGGTTATTTCTTTTTTGAGATAGAAGACCAACAGGTTAAACAGGGCCTTGACCTCATCCAGAGGGCGGCTCCAGTTTTCTTCGCTGAAAGCGTAGAGAGTCAAGGTCTGGACGCCCATTTCCGCGGCAGCTTCCACGATTTCCCGAACCCGGTTCGCCCCCTCACGGTGCCCAAATATTCTGGGCTTGTGTCGCATGCGTGCCCATCGTCCGTTGCCATCCATGATGATCGCGACGTGGGAAGGAATATTTTGCAAACGCGGCTGCGTCATATACTTTTTGATTCCATAGCCGTAACTTGACCGGCTGAACCGGTTGCCACAAAATGACATAAGTGTTCTGGATTAACACATGTGCCTCTGGGAGCCAACCACCTTTCACCCCCGGCCCCAATCGTTGAGGAGAGCTCTCGTGTCCCTGTCTGATCAGGAAGATATTTCTAACGAATTTTCAATGACTTACAGCGGCGGAACGCTGATCATGGCCGGCAATACCATCGGTTTACCGGCAGATATTCCCAAGCGCAGTCTGGAGACCCTGATGGCCGCAGACCTCCTGGTCTTTGAAGAAGACCGGGGGGCCCGTCAGGCTCTCAAGGCAGCCGGCCTGCATCGCCCCTATTTGAAATTCTCAGAGCACCACGAAAGCGCCACCCTCGATGCCGTCCGGGATGCCCTCAAGGCTAAAAAAACGGTCTGTTATATGAGTGACCAGGGTATGCCCACCTGGGCGGATCCAGGTCAGGACCTCCTGCAGATTGCCTACCAATTGAAGGCCCGTGTACAGATCATCCCCGGCCCCAATTCCATTGCAGCGGCCCTTGCGGCCTGCCCCTTTTATTTTGGGCGTTTTTATTTTGCGGGATTTTTGGAGCGGGACCCAACTTTACGTCGACGGCAGTTGGATGAACTGAAGGATCTGGGTGTCCCACTGGTCATCATGGATACCCCTTATCGACTGCATGCCCTGGTGGATGACTTGATTCTAACCCTTGGGGGTAAACGTCAATCTTTTCTGGCTTTGGATATCAGCGGGCCATCCGAAGCCTATGTCCCCAGCTCCCTTGAAGGTCTCAAGGCAAGGCTGGCTTCCTGGAAAGGCAAACTTAATTTTGTTCTGGTTATCGAGGGTGGATCTCAGTCGACGTCACGGGGTGCTCCTGCAAAGAGACGGGATGCCCGATAGTAGGGATATAGGAACTCGATGAGCACCATCGCGGTTGCCACCAAAGGCACCGCCAAGAGGATACCGAAGAAACCAAACCAATCACCAAATGCCATAACCGACGCGATAATAATGGCCGGATGAAGACCGGCTTTTTCCCCGACAATCCGCGGTGTGATCGCCATGCCATCCAGGGCCTGGACCACACCAAAGACGATGGCCACACCCACCAGCTGATTCATACCAGCATTTTGCGTGATGATGACCACCAGACTCAGGGTTAGTCCCACCACAACGTCCAGATAGGGAACAATGCGGCATAAGCCGGCAATAAACCCGATGGCCAGTCCATTGCTGATGCCGACAATCGCCAGACCGATCATGTATAATCCGGCGAGCACCAACGCCACCGTCATTTGCCCTTTAAGAACTGACTTCAGGGTACGATCCAATTTGAGACGAAATGCATCAAACATCTCCCGGATATCGCGGGGTATGAACTGATGAATTAATTGTCTCGCTTGGGCAAAGTCTTTGAGCAAAAAGAAGGTAAAAACCGGAATCAGAGCAAAATTCAACAGCCCCCCCATAACCACCGGTGCAGAAGCCAATACCGACTCAAATCCGCTCTTGATCTGGGCAGTCACCTGCCCCATCAGATCAAATCCTGACACCATCTCATCAAGGGTCTGGGAGCCTATGAGTCCGGTGCCCACCAGCCTGGCCTTCAAGGGATCAAACTGTCGGGACAAGTACTCCCAAGCACCTGGGAACAATTTGAAGATAGCTTCCGCCTCATAATAAATGGCAGGCAACAGGGCGGCAGCAATGACGAACAGTGCCAGAAACAGCGTCACGACGATTCCGGTCACGATCCAGACCCGACGCCCCGGGTACTTATGATCCAATCGCTCCACCACGGGCACCAGAATATAAGCCAGAAGACAGCTGACCGACACCGCCACCATGATGGCCTGATAGAGGACAAATAGAAGAAACAGGACCCCGAATATACCGACGGTAAAATAGACGAACCGACGAAACCGGTTCCAATCGATGCTGCCTTCGGGCATGGGCTCCAGCATGTGGTCTCTCTTTATTCAGGGGTGCGAAATGCGGGGGCCTGACCATAAACAACCCGCTCATGGCCGGACAAATCCTTGACCACCTGCCGGTTCAACCATCCCTCCTGCCGCAGGATCTCCTCCACTGCAGCCGCTTGGGTGGCTCCCACCTCAAAAAAAATCCAGCCCTTTGATTTTATCCGTCCAAATGCTTTTTTCGCAATGATTTTATAGAATTGAAGACCATCCTCAGGCGCAAAAAGCGCTGCATGTGGCTCAAATTTAACCACGGAGGCCATCAGAGTTTCCTGTTCTGACGCGGCAATGTAAGGGGGATTTGAGACGATCACATCCCAAGGCTCAGAATTTTGCCAGGACTCCTCCTGCAAAACATCCCGCTGTCGCCAGGTCACCGACGCCCCAAGTAGCTGGGCATTCGTTTGCGCCACTGCCAGAGCATCCGGAGAAACGTCCCACGCCTCCACCTCGTTGTGTGGCTGCTCTAACTTTAGGCTGATGGCGATACAACCGCTTCCGGTGCCGATATCTAAAATGCGATACGAACCGGTATCCGATGGGTTCCGCAAAGTTTTCAACACCTCTTCCACAAGGTGCTCCGTCTCGGGACGCGGAATCAAAACTGCTGGATTCACCTGAAATGTCCGCCCCCAGAAATCCCGCTTTCCGAGAATATAGGCGATGGGCTCCCCCGCCGCCCGACGCCGCAGGTATACCTTAAAGGTGTCCCGCTCCGCTTTTTCCATGGGCTTATCAAAACTCGTGTAGAGGTCTATGCGCCGACATTGCAGGGTATGGCAGAGCAGCAGTTCCGTATCAAGGCGTGGTGTGGGGGATCCCTCTTTCTCCAGGTAGCCGGTCGACCAGACCATGATACGCTGTATGGTCCAGATGTCCTGAGCCTGCATACCTGTTGGCGTACCCTGTTCCGTTGAGGTCATGCCCGGTCCAATTCCTGCTTAAGAAGTTCACTCTGGTGATAGGTCGCCAGGGCATCCACTATTTCCTGAAGATCTCCGTTGATAATATCAGTTAACTTGTAAAGTGTCAGACCAATCCGATGGTCCGTCAAACGCCCCTGTGGAAAGTTATAGGTGCGGATTCGTTCACTGCGATCCCCCGACCCCACCTGGCTTTTACGATCGGCGCTGATGGCTTCCTGTTGCTCACGCTGAGCTCTTTCCAGCAGGCGGGCTTTGAGAATTTTCAGGGCTCGTTCACGGTTTTTGATCTGGGAGCGTTCATCCTGGCACTCCACCACTGTACCGGTCGGGATGTGCACGATTCTAACCGCAGAGTCCGTGGTGTTAACATGCTGTCCCCCTGCACCAGAAGAACGGCACACGGTAATGTCCAGATCCTTGGGGTTGAGTTCGATATCTCCCACATCATCCGCCTCAGGTAATATCGCCACCGTACAGGCTGATGTATGCACCCGCCCCTGCGCTTCTGTGGCCGGAACCCTCTGAACCCGATGGGTCCCACTTTCA
>JAKQGS010000274.1 GCA_029556045.1 Pseudomonadota bacterium
ACCCTTTCAGGATCGCTTCCACCTCTTCGGGGGTTTTGTATCCTTCGGAAACTACGGGAAGTCGCGGGGGCTGCGCCCGCGTTTGCCCCAGCAGGGGCCATCCCATGCCAAAAAAGACCGTGATTATAGCGAATTTGCCGATTATGTTCATTGTGTCCCCCCCTGGTTGCGGGATTACCTAAAACTTTGCGGTCCGAGGGTCAACCTCTGAGTTTCATGAGTGATTGACGAATTATGAACCCGCGCACCGGGCCAAAACCAGTCGATCCGTCCGATCGATCACCGAGCAAGCGGCAGGTTCAGTCCCTTTGTGAAAGAATCCATAGGCTGCCACCTGGGAATGCTGCCGCTCCCCAAAGCAGAGACCCAGCAGCGGGTAGTCTTCCTGTGTGGAGCGAAAGGTCAGCCCCTGTCCCCAGGGAACATCGGGATTGCGGGTCCGCAGGGTTTCACACTCACTCAGGAGACGGGTGGGATGATCCTCCCGAAAGTACCCGCCCAAATCATTCAGAGAGACCTCCACCACATTGACCACCAGCACCGTTGCCAGGAGACCGCGTAGAACGCGGCTGCCGGACGACTGCCAGAGTTCCAAAAAAATAATGGCAAAAACAAAACCAACACCGGCGTAATAATAACTATGTCGAAAGGAATGAAAGCCATCCAATGCCGCAATCACCAGGAATTGAATGATCCCAATTCCCCACAGAGCACCACGATATCCCCAGTGAATCCCCACCTCCCGACGCAGCGCCTGCACCGCATATCCCGCCAGCACCACCCAAAGACCAAAGGGCAACAGCGCATGGAGATGGACCAGTTTGAACAATTCGCTACCGCCTGTCAGGACCTCCATCAGGGATTGTCCAGGGGGCCGCGGATCCACGTAGAACAGTGTGGAGTCTTCCTGAAAACTTTTGAGATAGGCCATGCCCTTCAGATAATACAAAGCGGCTATCCCAAGAGATGGAATACCCCAGAGGCTCCATCGTACTATCTTACGCCAAAGGTCATGGGATAACTCCAGAAGCAGCAGCGCCAACACCACCACAGCGGTCGGTTTCAGCAACAGGCCCAGGGAGCACAGGACGAAGGGTAATCCAACGCTGTTTCTGCGGATCGCAATTCCAACAGCGGTAAAAACCAGCATCGCCGCCAGAATGTCCGGAATAAATTTATGCATGAAGGGAGCCGCAAAGGAGATCATGGGGAAGGCCCAGATAACCCATTTGGCCGGTACGTTGCCCCAACGGTGGTCCCGCCAAATGCGCAGATTCCACAGGGACAGCCCCACCATCAGAAGCAGCAAAACCAATTTGGCCACCACAATCCCCAGGCGAGGCCCCAAGGCAAATCCGGGTGCCACCACCATGTTCAAGATGGGAAACTCCATCGCCATGTATCCAAACGCATCCCCGCTTTCCAATACGGCGGGAATCAGCGAGTGCGGATCCGTGGGCCCCACAAACCACCGCTGCCAATAGCGTGAGCCCACCCCCAGGGTAACCGCCTGCCGCCAAAGGTGGAATTTACTGAGGGGTACACCAAGATGGAGCACTCCCACCACCACCTTCAAGGCCCACAGAGCAAGCAGAATTTTTCCAAGGTGCAGCCGGGACCACCCGGTGCGCAGATGTGAAATTGTGGGAAGCAAACCGAATCCTTTATTGCGGTGATCTCTACGGACAAAGGTCGGCGCCAGTCTACCCCGCCCGCGCGGGAGTCGCAACGACCTTTGCACTGAGTAAGCCATTGACTTTGCCAAGATTTTTGGGGTAGACGGAGGATCTCTGACACACGACCAAGAAAGTCTCTATGCAACCCAGACGTTACCCCGGCCGCTACCTCCACCTGATCCGCCTATGGCAGGAGTATGTCAATCAATCCCCTATGCCGCAGATGGATCGTTGGCTGGCCCGCACGTTCCAAAAAAACAAAAATTTTGGCAAGAAGGATCGGCTTTTTTATACGGACCTCCTCTTTGCCGGGATTCGTTTTGGATACCTCGCTCTGTTTCTCGAAACGGGGTGGACCATGCGACAGGGATCCACCATCAAGGGCATGTGGTCCAGTTGGTTGCAACGGTTTCTGCAAAAGGTCCCCCACTCCGATGGCATGGCACCAGCGCTCAAGCAGATTCAACCCGCTGCGTTTTTTGCCTGGATCGAATTGTTACGCCATTGCCAACCCGGTGTTTCTCCCAAACGTCCCGATCCATTGCACCTGACGGATGATGAAACCGAGCGGTGGAATTTTGCCTGGGACGTGCTGGCGCATCTGGATGCACAGGAGGACTTGACGGCATCCCTCCTCCGGGCCTCATGCCCCCTCTGGTATGAAGACGCCATGAAGATCCGTGTGCAGCAGAGCCAGTGGTCAGCCGCACAAACCGCGGCGTGGCTGGCAGCCCAAAGTCGCAAACCACCTCTGTGGATTCGTGTGCATCACC
>JAKQGS010000287.1 GCA_029556045.1 Pseudomonadota bacterium
AAACCGCGCACGATGCCATCCGGAGCGTTGGCCAGGCGCACGACACCATCGGGCCAGGGCATCAAGGACAGTTCAAAGTCCTGCGCCAGATCCTCATGGAGAGCGAAGTCGGGAATTTCCAAAGGGATATAGTTGTCGCGGCGAATACGCAGGGGATAGGTTCCCACGGGGGCTTGCAACGAGAAAAACCCCTCTTTGCTGGTCAGCGTCACAAAAGGAGTGCCCTCCAAGGACACCATGGCACCGCTGTGATCCACCTCCGATTTTAATTGCACGCGGCCACTCAGGCGGGGCATGGGCTGGACTTTGATCTCGGGACGCTCCAGCATTTGCCCAGCATCGATGGTCAACACCTCCTGATGTCCGAGGCCGTCGCGGCTGAGTACCAGCAGCCGATACTCCCCGGGTGCCAGGCTCTTCAAGTAAAAACCCCCTTTGCTATTGGTGTAGGCCATGAGGGGGAGGATAACGCCGGTGTTGGACAACGGCCGCAGCTGCACCTCAAAACCCGAGGCATTGCTTCCCTGGGGGGGCAACACCAGACCCACCAGGCTTGAGCCCTGCGATAACGAGAGTCCTTCAACCCCGTATCGTTGAAACAAAGGATCGATGCGGTTATGAAATTCCCCTTGGCCACAGGCGGTCGCCAGCAAGGCCAGCAGGATTCTCCATCGGGGGCTCTGGATTCTTTCCATGAAGAATGTCAGCACGGCGACCTCCTAAAAAGGTTAAAAGCGAATTCCCAGGCTGGACTGCAGAGTCAAGGGATTGAGGGGCTCGTCCTGCTCATCTACCTTGAGAGCCGATTGCCGTAGTGGTCGGTAGTGAACCCCAGCGTTCAGGATGAGCCGATACCAGTCGGGAAAATAGTCCAGGTTCAATCCAATGATGGGGTAGGTCAGATTCATGGTCTGCACTGACTCCGCCGCCACAGCATCATCCAGAATGCGGGTGAGGGTCAGGTGCTGAATGCCCGCATGGGTGTTCAGGGCTAACGTCTCCTGCCGCCACAATCCATACTGGATCGTCACGTCCGCCAGAGATGTGCGATGCTCCACCGCAATGCTGCCAACCGTCGTTCTGAGTTCACCCTCGCTGCGGTTGGTGTATAGCCCCAGCGCCCATCCCAGGGGCGTCCCCAGGAGGTCCCGTCCCGCATAACGCAGGCCGGGGAGCGGTGTCGATTCTGTATGGTCAAACGTTTGGGGAACTGGAGTGGTCTGGATCGCAAGGCTGATGGCATGATTGCGCGGTGGCAGCACCAGTTGGGACAACGGGTAATTCTGGCCGGCCTGCAGATCGACGTAGTGATCCATGATGGGACGTTCGGGAAACTGCGGGTCCACCAGCGTCAGGCGACGGCGCCCCGGCTCCATGGTTTGCGGCTCCCATAGCCCACCTTTTTTTGTGCCATTGACGCTGAGCTGCATACCGCGAAAATGATCCATATCAGCATAAACCATCGGTCGGGATGTGCGGAGGATACGTCCCTTCAAGATAATCGGATCGGTGCCGGACAGATTTAGCATGGCGGACGGGGTTTGCTGGCCGCGGGTGAACTCATAGGTTTTGTTGCGGGCAAATTCGTGGGCCTCAAACAGGGTGATAGCCCCATCCCCGTTGCTGTCGTGGGTGGAAAGCCCCTGGAGCAAAAAGTGCGTGTAGACGTCGTTGTTTAATTCTTCCGCTTCGCGAGCTGGTTGATCCCAAGCGCTGGCGGTGAGCACCATCATGGCGGAAGACACCTGATACAGCGGTAGGGGAGGCGGTGACGATTTGCGGGACAGGATGTCTTTTTCCACATCTGCCATCAGCTGGGATTTGCCGCCACCGGAGTGACAGAGCGCCAGCACCAGGGCTTTTTTACGGGATTTAAGCCGGGCTAGCCGGCTTTGCAGGTAGTCGATGGGAATACCGGTCTGGGGCAGCTGGTCGATGCGGCTTTCGTTGACGGCGACATAACGCTGCAGGCGGCCCTCGTGGTCGTAAGCCAACGATCCGTGGCTGGAGAGGTAGATCACCACAATATCGTCCACCGACGTATTGAGAGCTTCCAGCTCCTGCAAGGCTTTTTGTACACCGGCCACCGTGGCGTTGCGATTGGTCAAGACGATGCCATGGTCCTGCGGAGAGGCATTGTGTCCTTTTAAAAATCCCGCCACATCCAGGGCATCCTTGGCGGGATAGCGCAGGGACTGAAAGCGGGTGTCTGCAAATTCCCCAACTCCGATGGTTAAATAGATTTTGCGGGCGGCAAAAGCGTTGTTCACCGCCGATTCATCCAGTGGAATCTGTTGCACAGGGCTGCTGGCGGGCGTCGCATAAACGGTCCCCCCCGCAGCCATGGCCGAGGTTACCACCGCCAAAATGGCCTCAGCGCACCTCAACGACGATGGAAAGCGCATGCACGGATCCTTTCTCCCCTGCCTTGAGAGCAGGTTGATCGATCAACGCAGGGCCGCTGGCTTCCATGGTGAAGATGTGGCGGCCTGTTTGCGTCAATGTGTAGGCATAATAACCCTGTGGCCCCTTGAGCACGGTATTGTCGGTGGCTAACTCATGGCCATCCACCAGTACCTTGGGGGACTCGGGAATATGGATGTGCCAGAGGGTTCCTTGAACGGCCAAGGGTTGTCCGGCAACATCCGGTTTGGAGCGGGCGGAAAAAATCACCTGATCACCCATCGCGACACGAGCCCCATCAGCCAGAGGGGTCAGATTATGAGGGCCAAGAACGCGGGCGATTTTGAAATCATCCAACGCGGCAAAGGTGTCACGATGTTCCGACGACTTGATGCCGTCCCAGGGTGATCCGGGGTTCAAGACACGAGGAGCGATGGTGACCAGCGACAGGATGGCCAACGCCATGGATCCCCCAAACAAGAGATTGGCCAAGTGGGGGATTCGTCGGGTGTGGGACGTGGCATGGGGCATGGGCTTGAGAGCCGTTTGCAGCCTGTCCCAGAGGCGCAGGTCCTGGGCTGTGAGGGGGCCAGCGGTGTCCCCCGCTTCCGCAATGAACCGCCGGTGCAGCTGTTGGCGAAAGCGGCGATTGGCTCGCATGTCCCACCAATGTTTTAAGCCTGTTCGCATCATGAGGACTTTCCTCCTAACGTTTCCAAGGGAACCGATACGGTCACACGTGGTGCATCATTCAGGTACTGCAATTGCTGGCGGGCGTTATCGCGAAAGCGGCTCAGCCAGGTGGTGATGGTGGAGGGATTGACACCCTGCTCTGCCGCGATTTCCCGCAGCGACCATTCTTCCAGATAATAGCGCCGCACCGCCGTCCGCCGCACCGGATCCGGGATCATGCTGATCATGTCCGCAATCACGCGGGTGGTATTCTGTTCCCCCATCTTGGATTCAGGGTTATGGGAACCATCGGAGGATGTCTCCTCCAGCTCTTCCACCGGTGTTTCATGGTGCCGCAGGCGTTGTTTGCTCGTCTGGTCATAGTGGCGGAACAGCTGCCGCCGTCCGATGGTCAGCAGCCACCCCAAGGCGGCCTGGGGATCCTGCAAGCTATCCCATGATTTTAGAGCCTGGAGATAAGTCTCCTGCAGGATGTCATCCAGATCCTCGCTCTTCATGCCGCTGATCTTACGAAGGTGTCGCCGCAGCGGTTCCACGGACTCCATGTAAAACCGCTTAAACTGCGGCATGGGCAGAAGATGCAGCGACTTTTTGATGATTGTTAAAATCATGAAGGACCTAGCCTTTCCGCCCGCTGTGGCGATGTCCCAACAATCTATAAGGTGTGATCTATCCTCTTTTATGTCTCAGAAGTTTTTTTCAGGATAGCAATATTTTTTGAGACACAGTCTTCCGAAGCCCGCACCTCTGGACTGTGAGTTCAGGACGATTCATTTTAAAACGCGCTAGAGAGGACTATGTTATGAAAAAGATTGTGAAAATAGCCTTAGTTTTAGGATCTTTGTCAACGGCGGCCTGGGGCCAGGGGGATAGTGATGGTGGCAGCGGTGGTACATATCCGGATCCCTATCCTGTGCCAGGTCCATTTTCGGATCTTTTGGTGCAAAGCTGGGGCAGCGCTATGCTGGCCGGGGTTTCTCCGTGGCAAACCTGGATGGATGCTTCTTTCTATAATCAGTGTTCGTCCATTCCCGTTCCTGGGCCTTACCCGGAAAATCCCGGTCGGGGAGGGGCGAGAACCGGGGAGGAATCTGCTGAATCAGACGCTCCGGACCAATCGAATGGAGGGTCTGCCCCCAATGACCCCACCCATCCGGATCATCCGGTTCCTAACTTCTACTGCTATGATTTTTCCGTGGTCACTAGCCGCAGCGTGGGAAGCTGTCCCGACGGATCCTCTGGCATGAGCGAATCTGGCGTGGGTGTTATGTACAACGCCCCCGGCGATGCTGCCTACTACCGCTGGGCGTCAGCGTCAGCTTGTGGCGGGAGCAATGGGAACGCCGATGGTCCAGACGATCCGATCGGCAACGATGATCAACGCCCCGATGATCCAGTGGGCAATGATTCGTCTCCATCCCGGCCTGATCGCAGCACCCGCACCATTCGTATGATGAAGTGATGACAGGGGCCATGGGGAATTTCTCCATGGCCCTTAGGAGAATCTCCCAGTCCTGAAACAAAGTGTTCTAATTCTTGCAGGCCATGTCGCTTTGTCAGAAGATGCGCTGAACTGCGCCCGAGGCGAGCGGGAAAGGGCGGCAGGGAATCTTTTAGGGAGAGCAGGTAGCGCTGCTCAGGATTTCCCCGCGGTCATCGGTCTCCTGAACCCCCAGGCTGACGATGCTGTCGCCCTCAAGCCCCAACTCTATCATCGTGTACACACCACCCTCGGAAATGGTGTAGCTCACCAGGTCACGCTCCTCATCCTCGTGGCATTCCAAAACGGAGTTTGGTTCAGGATCAGGCAAAGTTCCCAGCGATATGGAGGCCCGGTCGTGCCCGGGTATCACCACCACCGCTTTATGGCCGCGACGACGGTTATCTTCTAAATCAAATGAGCAGTTTTTAAATCCGCCCTGCGAATCCAGCTCTCGAAGCATCGTCAGAACGCCATCCAGCTGCAGGTGGGGACGGCGGGGGCAATCGTTGATGGTGGCGAATCCCGAGCGCGCCAAGGCGGCGGAATAGCTGAGGAATACCACAGCGGTCAGAGTCGTGCTTACAAGTGCTTTCATTGGGTACCCCCCGGCAATTCATTGGCTGGGCAGCCAGCCCAGAAGTAGGGCTTTAGCATAGGAAATCAACAGGGCCAATAAAAAAAGGCCACCCGCACCGTCAGAGGATTTTCAATTGTGAGAGTCAAGGAGGCTTGCATGGCCGGGGCTGATCATTCAGCCCGTTTGGGAAAAACCACAGGAGAGGTTTTTGATCGGTGCGAGTGCCGTTTTCTCTAACCTTAAGGTGGGGTCGAAATGCTGAGAGTCAAGGGGGAAGGAATCCATTTTACTTACCCCATCCTCCCAATTTAAACGGGAAACCGACCTCCTTTTGGTTTTGGCTTTACGTTACTCGCAGGGGTTTTTACTGAAATAAAGTAAGTTGCTGTAATAATAAGAGAAAAAAACGCCAACTTAAGTTTTTAGAATACCGGACGAAGTAACTAAGGCGGGTAAAAGAGGAATCTCTCATTACAGTCGGTAATCTTTTGTAGGTTCAACATGGTTCGATGGACCGTAAAATTGAAAGCCCAAATGGTGGTTAGGCTTATTGCCGTGACCCTGGCTGGACTTATTTCCGCATGCGACAATGTTGGGGTCAAGGGGCTCAGTGATGGCCAGTTGGCCTTTGAAGGCGTTCAGAGGGTGGATTGG
>JAKQGS010000289.1 GCA_029556045.1 Pseudomonadota bacterium
ATCTCGATGCGAAAATATTCCTGGAGAATCAAATCAAGGAGTCGATCACCTTGGAGCCTGACACGATGCAGGCCCTGGGCCTGCATTTTAATCAGCTGTTTGCAGCATTGGGCCCTAAAGCCCCCACCATTGTGGGTCTTACCAGCCGATGGCGGCAGCTGATTCAGAAGCAAGCACAACCGGCAGAGATGAACCCATCCAATGACAGCGATCTCCCCCAAAGCGCTTAGATCCTGTGGTCTCTAAAAACAAAAAGCCGCCCCGGTCAGAGGCGGCTCTTTTGTCAATTGAAGGGCCATTATTCAGCGGTAACAGTCTTCATCTTGATGGTGAAGCTAGCGCCCACCTCCAGGATACCTTTGACGCTGGTGGGGATCTCCACGTCGTTGCGATTGGTGAAGGTGATGGTCAGCTCCTGCATAACCTGCTCCGGATCGTTCACGTTCACGATGTACAGGCGTTTTTGGGTGCTGCTGTCGTATTCCACATCGTCGGTTTCATAGAGGGCCACCGATCCATCGGAAAATTTAGCCTGAACGGCGGTAAAGCTTGATTGCTCGCCAACCTGGGCCTCACCAAAACAGATTTCCGTCACAAGGATCCCACGACCTTCATTGACATTGATGCCACATTCGTTGGGCTTGAAGCTATAGGTGGTGGACTCCGCCAGGGACTGGCCGGACATCAACAGGGCTACGCCACTGATAACAAGGGACTTTAACATGATGCGCTCCTAACATCGTAATATAATTGAACAAACATAACCAACAGTTTGTTTTGATGCCTCGTCCGACATCGTCGTTTGCTGCGTATTATTAAAATAAGTATTAAAATGCAATATTTTTTTATTTTATTTAATGGGACATTATGGGGCGTCCCTCGGGCCGTCACCCCAGCGATTGAAAGCGACGTTGGGTATGCAGGAGAGGTTAACGAGAAGCCGTCTCATAAATAGGATGGCTCGGCGCGCGGGAGGCGAGGACCGCAGTTTAGATGGGCCTAAATGAGGACCGCAGCCGACCAAGCAACAACGCCAGCGTATTTATGAGATGACTTCTACGGGGACACGGGACCAAACAAACTAGCCTTTGGTATATTGTATTTTTCAGCGATCCTTTTCTGCGCGTCTGCCAAGCCTTTGCCACCCACGACGATCGTTTTACCATCCCCTTTGAATCGAAAGACCCATGTCTCCCGACCATGCTTCTCCAGCCAACGGCTCAGTTCGTCCAATGATTTTACAGGACTTTGATTCACCGTATCCAAAATCAGGTTGGTGTATTTTTCATATCCCTTGTTAAAAGTATCCGCATACACTTGGTTCAGTATCACCAGACGCTCCCCTTTTTTTTCGGGGTTATTATCAAAACTCCAGGCCTTCAGGAAGTCCACCGGTGCTTCCTTGAACCAATTGGCACCCCATGTTTGCAGGTACCCCAGTGACAGTTCCTGGAACAGGAGCCCACCCACCACCAGATGCTTTTCGCCGCCTTCCCGATAGCCAGGAATCACATCATCCTCCGGGTGATAACGGTGCAGACGGGCTGAAAGGGTCATTGACTTCCCCTGCCGCAGGACTTTCAGAGACAAAAGATCCCCTCCGTGAAAGTCCAACAGCATGTCGATGAAGTGCATGGGGCCCCAATCGGCCGTGACATAGCGGGCCTTGTCGTCGATTTTGGCGTCACCCACTTTAATCAGGATATCCAGCGGCAGAAGTTTTTTGTAAAACGGGCTGCCCGTAAAAACCTCTGTGACCAATACCCCGTCCCGAGATCCCTTGGCCCCCAGGTATTCCCGCAATGTCGCTGAATCCAGATCCTGGACGCTGATGCCGAGCCGCACAAATCCCCGGTACTTGCCACGCCCCTGCACATCCAAAAGAAAATGCCGCAAAACCCGGGTGGGCAGCGCCAGAACCTCACCAGACCGTTGGGTTACCACCAGCCCCATCAACTGCCCCTCTTTCACCAGGGGTTCCGAGCGTCCAAATCCCCGCGATTGCCGCAATTCCAGAGTGTAATGGGTGAGACCAAAGGGCAGGCTACCCACGCCGTCGATCCCCACTTCCTTGACGGTAGCCTGGGTTTTCAGAAGTTTGATGGAGGCCTGATCCGTCACGAGATCAACCGCTTCCCCCTCCTTCAGATTTCCCCCCAGAGGCAATGGAGTCATCCCCTGCAGGGCATCCCGGTTTTGTGGCCGCAGCACCGCCAGATCAGCGGCTTCATCCGCAAAAACCACCTGCAACGGCCTGCGTTCAGAATCCCCGAAGCGGGTAAACTCCACCATCTTGGCGTAACGCACCGCATCGGCAGTGACCAAAATCAGTCCGCCGGACACCAGGGTGCCAAAATGGGTTTCCCGCCGCACCGGCCTTTGCCGCCACGGGGAATCATAGTCCGGCACCTGCTGATACGCGGTCACCGCCACTATCGACTTTTCCAAGGGAGCCCCAAGGACGGTGCTGGCCACCACCCCAAACAAGATCCCCATCATCACACGCCCAATCATTGCCCGGATCATGGACCGACCTCTTCCATAGCCCGGCCGGTTTCGTCGCCAAACCAACGATCACGGGTCACACCGTAGGTGGTCCGGATGCTGGCGTTTTTTGTTTTGGCCTCGGCGGTTTTAAACACCAAGGGAGCCTTGGGACGGTAGAACTCCATGGTCAAATAAGGACCCGCATCCTTTTCAATCCGTTCCTGCAGGGCCTCCAGAGACTTTACCGGCTGGCCATTGACCCGTTGCAGGATCCCCTGCAAGTAATTGTCCGCATAATCGTTAAAAGGATCCGGCAGGCGATCCGCCAGCACAATGATGTCGCGATTGTCCAGAAACTCCGGCTCGTAATCAGAACGCATATAGAGAAATCGCTGCAACAGGGGGGCATCCGTATACCAGTTGCGTCCCCACCGTTCCAGGTAATCCCGGCTGAGGGCCATGAACACCAGTCCAGCATAAACATAGTAACGGGGATAATGGGTATAGAGACTGTCTTTCACCACGTGGGGCTTATTAGGGGGAACCTTGACCCTCACGGTCTTTCGCGATTTTTGTCGCATTAATTCCAGTTTGACGAATTCTCCCACCAGCTTCAGATCATAGATGGCCTTAAAACTGACGCGATCCCCCTCAAAACTCACTTTACCGTCAGCGCCAATTTTATAGCCATCGATCACCAGCAGCACATCCCCCGCTTCAACCACCCCTGCCAGGCCACTGTAGGCCGCCACATGAGCCACTTTAATGCCACCTTCCTCCGCCTTGAGCCCGTGAAACGCCCGTGTGACCTCGTTTTCCATCGTACCAGGCTGGGTGATCAATCCGTCGTCCGGATGACCGTCATAGCGCCCATCTTCTATATCCCTGAGAAAGCGGGCAATCACCGGCGGTGGAATGATATAGCCGGTGCTTTGAGCCTGGGTCATGGACTGGAAGGCAACCCCCACGACCTTATCCCCCTGCACCACCGGCCCACCGCTATTGCCGGGGTTGATGGCGGCATCCACCTGAATCAGGATATGGGACTGTGCCCTGGAGTGGGCGTAGGTGCGAAAGTCGATGCGGGAAACCACCCCCTCGGTGATGGAAATTTGCTCTCCCCCCATGGGGTAACCGATGGTGGACACCGGTTTACGCAATTGCGGTAGCCGCGTGGTAAACCGAAGAGCCTCGGCAGATTTTAAAAAAGCCGAATCATCCACCTCCACGATGGCCAGATCACAATCATGGCCCACAAACTTCACACGTCCCACCACGGGCCGATCGTCGGTATCCCTCTGCACCGTCAGATACTTGGCCTGTGCCACCACATGGGCGTTGGTCATAATGCGTCCATCACCGATATAAAATCCTGTCCCCGAACTGGACGTCGGATTTTTAGGCTGCCATGCCTGCCCATAATCCGGCTCCTGCGACACCACATTGATCTTAAAGACCGAATGCCGGATATCCGCCCACTCCAGGGCCATCGCCCCCGGCGCAGGCAGCAGGCCTGCTAGCATCACCCATTCGATCCAGACTCCCTGCTGAAAGCGCAATAACATCCTGGTGATCCTTTGTGTCTTGAACTTAACGGGCCTGCATCGCACGCCGCCATTCCGCCAGGGAGGTGACCGCAAAATAGGGATTATTCTTTTTCACCTGCGCCAGGGTCGCATGGGACTCGGGAGAATAATGGTGCCCTGGAAACAGGGTGGTTTGGTCCGGCAATTTTCCGAGGGTATTGTGCAGGCTGTTAAACAACTGGTCCCCATCCCCGCCCGGCAGGTCAACCCGCCCGCAGCCATTGATAAACAGGGTATCCCCGGACACCAACTGGTCCTGCACCAGAAAACACTGACTGCCGGGGGTATGCCCTGGGGTATGCAGGGTGGTGATGGATACATCACCCACCGTGATTTTATCGCCACCATCGCAGGTTTTGATATCGCTTTCACTCAAACCGGTGACCCGCATGAGCCCCTGTTTTTCATGACAATTGCAATAGACCGGCACCCCCAGACGCCCCACCAGCTCCGCCGCCCCTTCAATATCGTGCCCCCATAGATGACCGCCGCAATGGTCCGGGTGATAATGGGTGATCAGGGCTCCTTTGATGGCCATTCCATCCGCTGCCGCCTGGTCCATGATGGCCTGCACATCCCAGGCGGGATCCACCACCATGCACTCCCGTTTGGTGCGACTGCCGATCAGATAAACGTAATTTTCCATCGGTCCCAGCAGCATCTGTTTCAGATAGAGTTCTCCGGCCATACCCGTTCTCCCATCGTCCTAAAAACATAAACTTCAGGAAATAGTATAGGGGTTTAGCTGGAACGGGAAGCCCCGGATGCAAGAATTCCTGAGGACACATTTTTTTTCTTTGATTTCTTTAGGATCCCTGCTAGGATGGCGTTCCTTTTGCGAGGAGCAACAACGCCAGCGTATTTATGAGATGGCTTCTAGTTGTTTTTAAGAAAACTGTCACAGGCCCAGGAGTTATACCATGGCAAAGGGTAAGCAAAACCGAGAACTGATCAAATTGGTGTCCACCGCAGGCACCGGCTATTTTTATACCACCCAGAAAAAACGTGGTCGCGACAAGCTGGAACTGAACAAGTACGACCCTAAAGTTAAAAAACACGTGCCGTTTAAAGAAGCGAAAATGAAATAATCATTTCATTTGGCGTTGACATCAAAAAGCCGGATCGAAGACTTGCCCTCGATCCGGCTTTTTTGTGCCCGGAATCCCGCCTCAGATCCGCATTGATTCTTCTCTTCGCTCCACTCGGGGTCAGAATGACGGGCGGTGGCGTTCAATGTGACGGGCGATAAGCTCAGAACGGCGGTTTGAATCCGCCATTCTGAGCCGTTCGTCAGGACAAAATCTTCCGCTTCACCAGCTCCAGCACGGTCAGATCCCTCGCTGCGGAGCGGGACAGAATGGCAGTAACCTGCTCTTTTTCCGAAAGGGAGGAACCTTTGACGGTATTGATCAGGGCCGAACTCAAAGCGTCTTTCTGCATGTAGATCTCCAGGGCCTCGGACCAATGCACACGCGGTACGGAACGCAACCAGCCTAATCCTTCGCGGTAGACCACATAACTGGCCACCGACGAGGCGATAATGGCGATCTGATGGGCTTCCGGCAGACGCTGCAGGATCCGCTCCCGATACTTTTCCTGCAGACAGGGAGGACAATGGCGAGTCACCAGCCCTTGATAGAATGGGTCCTTCAGAACCTGA
>JAKQGS010000295.1 GCA_029556045.1 Pseudomonadota bacterium
GCTTCCGACCCCATACCGGAGCCAAACACCAGAGGCATGGCCGCTGCCACTGTGGCCACGGAGGTCATCACAATCGGACGCAGACGGACGGGACAGGCTTCCAGCAGAGCGTCGTGAATTTCCGCTGCGGTACGGGCGTTGTGTCGCGCACGCATCTGGTTGGTGAACTCCACCAGCATGATGGAGTTCTTTTTGGCGATCCCCATCAAAACGATGAGACCAATGTAGGAAAACAGGTTGAGGGAAACATTCGCACCCCACAGTGCTAAAAGGGCGCCGGTGACGCTAAACGGCAATGCCATCAGCACGGAAATGGGGTGAATGAACGAATTGAATTGAACCGCCAGGATCAGATAGGCCACTAAGACGCCGATCAGCAGTGCATCGTACAGGCTGGCAAAAGCTTCCTGAAACCCGGCAGAAGCGCCCTCCAACGCAAAACTATACCCAGTTGGCAGAATCTCCTGGGCGATCGCCTGCGCACGGGACAAAACCTTCGCCTGGGATTGACCGGGGGCCAGGTTGCCGTAGAGAGAGATAGCCCGTTGACGGTTGACCCGCGAGATGGACTGGGAGGCTTTACCCTCCCGGATTTTGACGATATCCGTCAGGGGAACAATATTGCCGGCACTGTTGCGCACGTAGATGGAGCGAATATCGGCTGCGGAACGGATGCGCTCATCCGGTATTTTCATGCGGATGTCATAACGGCGCCCGTCAGCGGTATATCGCCCCTGCCTGAGCCCTCCCACGGCGGCGGCGATGGTCTGTCCCACAACCTCAACGCTCACACCGCGGCTGGCCATAGCGGCACGATCCGGTTCAAGAATCAATTCGGGGATACCGGTGCGGTAGTCAGTGTCAAGATCCACCGCCAAACCTTCGGATTCAAGCCTTTCCATCAGTATCTGGGTTTTTTCGTTGAGTATCACTAGGTCGGGCCCCCGCAGGCTGATAGCCACCGGGTTTTGGCGCCCCGAGCCCAGGTTGCGGGCGGAGTTATCCCGCATGCTGAGGCGGACGCCTTTGATGGTTTTAAATTTCTCCCGCAGTTCGGCCATGATGGCGGTGTGAGAACGCTGACGGGTTTCTTTGGGTTTTAATGCCAGCGGAATAAACATTTGGTTCACACTGGAGTTTGGTCCCCCGGCTCCAACGGAAACAATAAAGCCCGCCATTTCTGGAATCTCTTTCAGCACGGCTTCTACCTGTTCTGAGGCTTTGACGGTTTGTTCCAGGGAACTACCGGGGGGTGTTTGGCCACTCACAATGATGATGTCCTGATCCTGTGGTGGGACAAACTCCTGACGGACCTGGCTGATCAACTTCAACGATAGGCCGAAAATTATGAGGGATGTAATCACCACCACGCCCTTCCAACGCAGGACAGGGCGTAACAGGCGCTGGTAGAGGTGATTAAACTTTTCAAACTGGCGGTCCAGATGGGCTTCAAACCGTCCGATCTTGGGCTCACCACTCAAAAATGCAGCAGCCCGCATGGGGGTGATGGTGACCGCCTCCAAAAGCGATAGGGCGACGGCCGCAGAAATGGTGATACCAAATTGAAAGAAGAATTTTCCCACCACCCCTTCCATAAAAACCACCGGAATAAAGATCGCGATCACAGCCAGAGTGGCTGCGGAGGCAGCTGGAAGTACTTCCATAGCCCCTTCCAGGGCGGCACGATAGGAGCCCTTGCCCATGCGATAGTGGCGCACGATGTTTTCCAGAAGCATGATGGCATCGTCCACCACGATGGAGATTGACAACGTCAAAGCCAGCAGGGTGAACAGGTTCAAGGTAAAACCGGAAAAGGCCAGGATGATGAAAGTCCCCACGATCGACGTGGGGATGGAGAAGAGAATATTGATGGCAGCCTGATAGCTACCTAAAAATAGAAAACAGACTAGGATGGTTATCAGGCCCGCCACCCACAGTTTTTCCATGGTGAGATCAACTGTTGATTTTGTTGAACGGGTAAAATCCACATTGATGCGATACCCGTAGCCCTTGGGAAAACGGTCTTTCAGTTCTTCGAGTTTCTTCTGCACGGCTTGAGATACGTCAACCTCATTGGTGCCCCGCTGCTTGCGAACCATGATCGCCACCGCCTGCTTGTCTTCAAAACGCACCATGCGACGGATATCGGTCAGACCGTCTTCGACGGCGGCAACATCTTTGATATAAATCTTGCGACCGTGAATCAGCTGTCCGCCCCGGCGCAGGATCTGGATATTCCCCACCTCGTCTACATCGGCGGCCTCCCCCAACCAGCGGACCCGCAGTTCGCGAAGACCCTCAGTGAATTGGCCGGCGGCACTTTCCAGATGCTGCGAACGCAGGGCTTCGGCAACATCGGCAATGGTCAGATCAAAAGCCTTTAATTTTTCGGGATTGAACCACACCCGCAGGCTGCGCTGACTCATGCCACCCAAGCTGACTTCACCAACACCGGGTAGAAAACGCAATTGATCCAGTAGAAAAATGTCAGACCAGTTCAGCATGTTGCGCAGACTGTCATCGGAGTAAACGGATATGATCAGGATTGGGTCTTCCTCGGGGTTTGATTTTCGTACAATGGCGGGATCAACGCCGGGTGGCATGCGGAACTGACTGATGGCGGACTGCACCTCCTGTAGGGCCACATCGATATTGCGGTCGATTTCAAACTCCAGGGTGATACGCCCGGATCCTTGCGTCGCGTTCCCACGCATCTCCTTGATGCCCTCGATGGCAAGGAGGCGTTCCTCAAGCGGGGTGATGAGCTCTGCCTCGACCACTTCCGGTGAGGCACCTTCGTAGGTCACCGAAATATTCAGAATCGGAAAATCCACGTCCGGCATCTGGCTGATGCCCATGCGATTCAGGCTGATGGCCCCAAATAGGATCAGAGCAAACATTAAAACCCAGGCAAAAACCGGTCGCTTGAGGGATACTTCGATGAGGTTCATGGGGTTTCCCTTATGGGTAAATGCCGGCGGTGGCTTTCACCGCCACAATGTTTTGCAGAATTTGAATGGCCAGGCGATCGCGGGTGCGCCGGGTCTCTTCCAGCGTATTCTGTGCCTGCAGGACCTCAAGGCTGGTGACCAGACTGAGTGAGTAGTCGCGATTTTGTTCCCGATAGTTCCTTTCAAGAGTCTGCATGGCCTTGTCCAAAATGTCAGCCTGTTGCGCCAAATGCTCAAGATTTTGCAGGGCGCTCTCGATTTGTGTTGTGGCCAAACGATGAGCTTGGGTGTAACGCAGCTCCTGCTCGCGGGATTTGGCGGATGCTTCCGCTACTTCGGCGCGGATTTGCCCCCCTTCATAAAGGGGATAGTTCAGGGTCAGGCCGATATCCCATTTAACGGGCTCTTGCGGTCCTTCCCGCAGCACGTAGTAGTTACCTGCCAGATCCAAGCTGGGATAGCGGCCGGAGCGGGAAACCGCGATTTGGTTACGGCTGACCTCCGCCTGTTTTTGCAGAGCCAGAAGATCGGGACGTTGCGTCAATGCCTGTATCAGGGGCTCTCTGGCCGGCAGGGATGGAGATTTGGCGGGGCTGAAGTCTGGGAGGTCTTTACGACTTTGGCCAGTCAGGTATGTCAACTCCTCCCAGCCGGCGTCCAGTTGGCTGCGGGCTGCCTGCAGTTGATTGGCCACCAGGAGATTTTGCGCTTCCAGACTGAGAAGATCCGCCTGTCGGGAGCGACCAATGCGGACCCGATCAGCGATTTCACGGGTTCGTTTGCTGTTGACCTTTTGCAGTGCCTGCAAATTGCTGATGTCCCGCTTCGCGGCCACAATGCTAAAATAAGTCTGAGCGACCAGTGTGAAGAGAAGAATTTGTTCCTGATTCTGCAGAGCTTCCTGCACCTGCAGCTCTACTGTTGCCACATCCACACCCGATTGTTCCTTGTACCCATGAAAGATGGGGTGGGTGAGATTCACGCGGGTGTGGTACTGGTCAGGATCCACCCCAGGATCTCGGTCATCCAGCCGGGTATAATTGGCAATCAGATTCAACCGTGGGCCGGTCAGACTCTCGGCACGATTCAGGCGCTCGCGATACTGTTCGACGCGGGAGGACTGAATCGCCATGCTTTCCGCATGCTGCAGGGCCCCTTGGTAAAACTCCCGGATCACATTCAGGTGTTTGTCCATGACATCGGTATTACCGGCAGCTGCCATTGTTGACCCAGTAAATTGCAGTCCAAGACCTAAAAACAATAAATAGCGGATCAAGGTCATAGAAAAACCTTTCTGAGCAGGGCCAGACCCTGTTTGAGTTCATTTTTTTCCCGGGGGCTGAGGGCGTCGAGATGGTGGGATAATTCCTGCGCACCTTTTTCGCGAATTTTGGTGTATTCGCTGCGTCCTTTGGGGGTCAGGGATAGTTTGACCTGGCGGCGGTCCCGGCTTTCAGCGTCACGGGTCACCAGGCCCTTCTTAACCAAGCCATCCACCATGCGGGACATGGCGGCTTCACTGTTACCGATCCATTCCGCCAGTTCGGTGTTGGAGCAGCAGCCTTTGCCCAGTTTCACTAGAACCCGAAACTGCGGGACCGTCAGTTGTTCTTTGGCAGCGGAACGCATGGTGGTGCGCATCACCTGCATCACCATCGGGACGGTATCCAGAATATCGCGGGCGCATTCAAATTCCACAATTAGTTACCCTATACAATAGTTGCATTGGTTAACTAATAGCGATTTTATTGTGTTAACGCAATGCCCTAAGATATTTTCCGCCCCAATAGAGGGAGGCAATGACTCTGTCGCCAGCCTGGCCAGCAATGGTCCAATCCTTGCTACCCTAAAATCACAGTGCATGGAATCATCGACAGGAGAATATTCAATATGAAATTAAACAACAGCGAACAAGAAATTGTGATTTTGGGCAGATCCTTCCATCTGAAAGGCATTTTGGGTCGACCGCCGGGAGCAAAGGCTGTGGTTGTTTTCGCTCATGGAAGTGGCAGCGGCCGCTTGAGTTCCCGCAATAATTTTGTGGCGCGGGAGCTGCAAAAAGCGGGTTTTGCCACTTTGTTGATGGATCTGCTGACTGAAGATGAGGAGGCAGATCGTAAGAATGTCTTTGACATTCACTTGTTGTCAGAGCGGCTTTTGCTGGCAAAGAATTGGGTAGCGGCGAACACTTCCGCCCTGTCCTTGGTGGGTTACTTTGGCGCAAGTACAGGTGCAGCTGCTGCCCTTGAGGCGGCGGCAAAAGATCCTGCGAACATATTTGCGGTGGTGTCCCGCGGGGGGAGACCTGATCTGGCCATGTCGTCCCTTCCACAGGTCAAGGCACCGACACTCCTCATCGTGGGGGGGCGGGACGATGTTGTGATTGAATTAAATCAAAAGGCTTTGCGGCAATTAACCTGCGCCAAAGAACTCACCATAATTCCGGGAGCCACCCACCTCTTTGAGGAGCCGGGGGCTCTGGAGCAGGTCGCGCAAAAGGCGGCCCATTGGTTTGTCAGTCATGTGGAGGTCGTTTGGATACGCTGAATCCCCAGGTCAGAACTGCCACCTCGGGCACCACCGGGCTAGATTGTCTACCAATGGCGGTGTGCATGAAAACGCGCCAATAAACCAAGCCGGTGATAATCGTCTCGATAACCAAAAATTCCTTATATTTTAATATTTATGCCAATAATATCATGGTCATCATTGATTTTATGAAAAGTCAGGGGTTTTTATGGTTTTAATATGATAGAAAGCCACGCTGCATTAGATCGACCTATTTTAAAACCAAAAGTCGAGTGACGTTACCCAATATCCGACGACCAGGACCAGATTCATGAATTTATTTTCAGCCTTTAATCTCCTACCCACCCTGCAAGCAACCTTGGCAGAAAAAAACCTCGTGACGCCAACCGAGATCCAAAAACGCGCTCTGCCGGCCTTACTCAACGGCGAATCCATCGTCGGAATTTCGGAAACGGGAAGCGGCAAGACCCTGACTTACGCCTTGCCTGTGTTGCATCGACTCAAGGTCCTCGAAAACGAAGGGCAGGCCATCACGGCCGATCGTCAACCCCGCGTCGCGATCATCGTACCGACCCGCGAGTTGGGAGAGCAGGTTTCCAAGGTTTTGAAACCCTTCACGCATACCACGCGTTTGCGCGTTCGCACGGTTTTGGGTGGGACCGAACTCGAGGTGGCGAAACAAAATATCCAAGGTAAATTTGAGATTCTAGTTGCCACGCCTGGCCGATTGGTGAAACTTTTGGAGCGCGGATTGATCAGTCTCCGCGACGTGCGAACCTTGGTTTTTGATGAAGCCGATCAGATGCTCGATCCCGGGTTTTTAGCCGTGGCCAATCAGATTACGTCGGCCTGTGCCCCCAAGTGCCAGTTGGCCCTGTTCTCCGCTACCGTGCCGCAAGCCATGCAAGAGTTGATGGTCAAGCTCTTTTCCCGCGCCAAAGTCATTCGCAGCGCGGGTAGTCATCGCGTTGTACCCACTCTGAAAACAATCAATCGCACTGTGGTAGACGGCAAACGTTTTCCGGTCCTGGAGGATATCATCGCCAAACCCAGTGCCGGTGGCACCTTGATATTCACCAATACGCGTTCTCAATGCGACAAACTTGCCGAACAACTCATGAGCAAAGGTCTCAGCTGTTTGATATACCGTGGTGAGATGGACAAAATCGAGCGTCGCGCCAATCTGAAAGCTTTTCGGGACGGTAAAGTCAACCTGATGATATCTACGGATCTTGCCGCCAGAGGTCTTGATGTCGAGCATATCGGACGGGTGATCAATTATCACTTGCCCAAGGATATGAACAACTACCTCCACCGGGTTGGGCGGACGGCGAGAGCTGGACGCAAAGGTTACGTATTTAACCTGGTAACCGAACGAGATCAACCGCTGGTGATCAAGCTTTCAAACTAAAACAGTCCTATGATTTAAGAAAAAACGACCGCGCATCCTCGACCCGGTGCCCGATCTCGGTGAGGCGTTACCTCCAGCATCTGAATCAACCCCACCTCCTTGAGGAGCCGGGGCCCTGTAGCAGGCCGCGCAAAAAGCGGCCCATTGGTTTGTCAGTCATGCTGAGGTAAAGTAGAGTCGGGTATTCTATTTTTTGGTGAAAGTGGCGCTTGAACTGACATCGATCGCGCGTTTGGCGGCTGTCGATGCGTCGTGTTCATCTTCATCACTGACTGCCAGGTTCAGACTGGTTCCATCCAGGAGATAGCTGCCGTAATACTTCTGAGTCGTTGATGTCTCCAGATCTCCCTCTTCACCACATGTTTTCCCCGTGATGTCACTTGCCACGTTTTTGGTCCAGGTAACGCCGCAATAACTCTCGCTATTGAAGGCTGCTACCAGTGCATCGGTATGAGGGGTGACTTTGAAACTTGACTTCGTGGAATAGTAATTTTTTGTTCCAGTTGCTGCGCCATCACCCTCGATGACAAAGTTTTCCACCACATTGAATGAAAGGTACGAATCGCTGGCATCACAGCCAGCGGTGCTGAATAACGTCATATTAGAATCCATTTTAGATCCGCTCACCACCATTTCAATCGTTGCAGATTCCCCATCGCTATCGTCGACGCATCCACCATCCCAGGTGCCTTCGATTTCAGTGGTGACAGATTGGTTGGTTGATTTATTGTCTTCTGACCCGCATCCGACAATCGCAGATATTCCAAATAGGACTAAACAGAGTGACAAAGTCTTGATCCACATCGATAAACTCCCTGAAATGGTGATTAATGCATTCATTGTATAATCATACAGGAAAATTGGCACAATTGAACCCTGGGGGAAGATTCCTTGCTGCGCTCGGAATGACGGTGAATAAAAGTGATAGCAACCTGCTGAACATCGTTGAAGCAAATTGCCTACTGGAAGGTTTGACTTAGGGTTGGGCGACTTCCTTGTCATTCTGGTCAAAGTGACCGTCGAAGCAAGTCTCCACCTCCGACTTGGTGAAAAATTCGCCGTTGCAGTATGAGCAAACGTATTTGGCGCCATTGCGAATAAACGGTTTTTTCCATTGGGCCTTGGAGCGGCGGGTGTCGGCTGAGGTATCCCCTTTGCCTTTGGCGACCTTGCCGTGGGCGACGTCATCACCGGTGGCTGGTGTCATCACCTCGGCGGTGGCACCGGATGATGTATCTTCCACAGTTTGTGGTGTGGCAGTATCTTCTTCCATGTTGGAACGCATTTTATAGCGGGGTACCCCCTGGGAGCGCATGGCGACCAGTTGGGGGCGTCGCTGGCTGGCGTTACCCCGAACGGGGGCGTTTTGCAGATCTTTCAATACCCTCAGGCCAAATGCATTGGTTTCCTCCGCCAAGTGTTTGCACATATCGGCGCAGTGGATACCTGCCTCCTCCGAAGCGTGTTCGCGCATGCAAAACCGGCAGCGATAGACGTTCTGCTGGGAAGCCTTTTTATAAACGGTGAGGGGGTACGAGTGTAGTGCCGATTCCCAGCAGGATTCCACGCAATCATAAGCATCGTTGTAATGATCAAAATGCCCACGGCAGATACCACAGGTAAAGTGTTTGCCTTTGAATACCTTGCGAATGATGGCCTGTCCGTGGATCTGGGGCTTCACTTTGAACGCACGATTCATGCTGGCAATCCTCATGATGGATGGGCGCGTTTAATGCACAACCTATCGGAATAAAGAAATAAAATATGAGGATTTTCTTGTATCGAAAAAATTACAGAAGATCAGAGCTTTATAGTCAATTCTTACCGGACGGAATCTTGAGTAATTTCCAGAAGTCTTTTAGACACCGAGAGCGGCGGTCAGGCTCACCATCAGGGTATACCCTTTGAGGGAGCCGCGGTCGGATTGGGGGGTGGTGCCGTCCTCCGAAATCTTATCGTACTTATTGGTAAAGTTGGCTTTCATGGGAACCGCGATACCCAGATTAAGAATGTACCCTTCGATGCGGGTCACCAAAAGGTCGGGGTCATTGCCCTTCTTGCGGGGGGGCTCCAACCAGCAGAAAAACACCGCTGGGAGAATGGAAAAATTGGTAACCCGGGTGGTGAACTTTTCGATGGCGTCCCCATCGGCTAGTTGCGTCCGTTTGCCCTCCAGGGAGCGGCCCACCATGTCGCTGTAGGAAATGCCAAAGGTAAACCCATAATTGCCCAGATCCGTGCGCAGGCTGGTATTTTCGGCGCTATAACCCAGCAGTGCCGTGAAACCGGTGCCCTGAAAATCCAAATCCACCGGCCCCCCCTGCTGCGCCCGATAGGGGCCGGAGATGATGTCCAGAGTGCCGGAGAGAAACCAGTTGTTTTCCAGATGCCCGCGTCCCACCTGGACCACGAGACTGGGGCCCAGGAGACTTTGATCGGTTCCGGATTTGAGATTGTTTTGATAACCGGCCAGGCCGATGCTCCAGTAATTGTCGCGGGCATCAGCACCGTCGACCGGTGGGGATGGCGCAGCGACATCCGCTCCAAGGGCATGAGTATGGTAACACATCCCCACCACGAGCCCTGTCAGGATTTTCCGGCGAAGGCTGTCGCTGGCGCTGGTCCATCGGGTCCTCACGACTTCCCCTTGATCATGCGGATGATGATGAGGGAGGCTTCGTACATCAGGTACGTGGGGATCGCCATGGTTAGCTGGGACACCGGATCCGGCGTGGGGGTCAGAATAGCGGCAATGATCAGGATGATGACCACAACTGCCTTGCGGTTTTTGGATAACATATCGTAGGACAGTATATCCATCATCGCCAGGATAATCAGGATCAACGGCGTCTCAAAGACCACACCAAAGCCGATGATCAAGATCGCCAGAAGAGAAACGTATTCACCGACGGTAATGATCGGAACACCGACCGAAATTCCCATGCCAATCAGGTATTTCAACGTGGTGGGCACCATGACGTAATAACAGAACAGGACACCGGCGAGGAATAGTCCCACAGACGCCACAATGAATGGCAGGATGTACTTTCTTTCATGTTCGTACAGGGCTGGCTCAATAAAACGCCAGAACTGGTAGAGCCACACCGGACATCCCAGGATGATCGATATCAAAAAGGCCACTTTGATGTTCGCGATAAAAACATCCATGGGGCCCGTGAAGTGCAGGGCGTTGACTCCGGCCGGCAAGGCTTTTACCAGGGGCTCCCGCAGATAGAGCAGGATGGGCTCTGCAAATCCAAAGGCTGCCACAAACAGCACGACTGTGACGATAACGCTGCGCACCATTCTGGCCCGCAATTCCCCAAGGTGCTCCCAGAGGGTCATGGCTTTATGGTGCTTAGGAGGGGTTTCGTCCGTTGTGGTGTCCGTCTGGGAGTCTGTCATCAATGTGCCTCTAACCAGTTGTGTCCGTGCCCGATTTCAACGGTCAGGGGGACGGAAATATTCATGGCATGTTCCATGGCGCTTTTCACCAGATGCTCCACGTTGCTGACGTCGGCCTCCCGGCATTCAAAGACTAATTCGTCGTGGACCTGTAGGAGCATTTTAGCATCCCAGCCGGATTCCTCCAGTTTGTTTTGAATTTTGATCATGGCCAGCTTGATCAGATCAGCGGCGCTCCCCTGTATGGGGGAATTGACGGCGATATTTTGGGCATTGGCCAGCACCATATTGTCTTTGGAATGGATTTCCGGCAACGGGCGTCGGCGGCCAGTCATGGTGACCGTATAACCGTGATCCTTGGCAAGTCGGATCGATTGATCGATGTAAGTTTTGATGCCCGGGTAGGTGGCAAAATACCGTTCGATGAATTCTTTCGCTTCGGCGGTCTTGACCCCCGTCTGACGCGCCAAACGCTGTGGCCCCATACCGTAGATGATGCCAAAGTTGATGGCCTTGGCTTGCGCCCGCTCCTCCGAGGGTACTTCCTGGATGGATCGGCCGAAAATCCGGGCTGCCGTGGCGGCGTGAATATCCTGTCCGCCTTGAAACGCCTGGATCAGATTGGCGTCACGAGACACCTCCGCCAGGATGCGCAGTTCCACCTGGGAATAATCCGCTGAAACTATCGCATAACCCGGCCTTTCTGCCCGAAAGGCCTTGCGAATCTCCCGCCCCATTTCGGTGCGGATCGGGATGTTCTGCAGATTGGGGTCCGAGGAACTGAGGCGTCCGGTGGCGGTACCGGTCTGATGAAAATGGGTGTGCAGTCGCCCAGACCCAGGGTTGATGAGCTGGGGCAGTGTATCGACGTAGGTGCTCTTGAGTTTGGTCACCGTGCGGTATTCCAGCAGGGCCCGGGCGATGGGGTGCTCCGTCATGGTTTCCAGCACCGACACGTCGGTGGACAGACCGGATTTGGTTTTTTTAACCCGCTTGAGATTCAGCTGCTCGTGAACTTTCAACTTTTCGTAAAGGATGGTCTGGAGCTGCTTGGTGGACTTGATGTTAAATTCTTCCCCCGCCAGATCAAAAATCTCCCGCTCCAGTTGCTGGGTTCGCTGATCGAGGGTGTGGGAAAATTCTGTCAGGATTTCCGCATCCACAAAAATGCCGTTTCGCTCCATGCGAGCCAAAACCGGCACCAGCGGCATTTCAATCTCGTGAAAGACCTTGGTGAGATCCTGCTGTTTGAGCAGGGGCATAAAATACTCATAGAGCCGCAGCGTAAAATCGGCGTCCTCCCCGGCATAAGCGGTGAGGGCGGGCAGCGGCACGTCCGCCATCGCCTTCGACTTATCTTTGCCGATCAGGGCGGTGGTGGGGGTTTTGACAAAGTCCAGATAGGTCAGACAACAATGATCCAGACCATGGCTGCGCGCGGTACTATCCAATAGGTAGGAAGCCAGCATGGTGTCGGCCATGGGGCCCTTCATGGTCAGGCCGCAATTCCACAGCATCTGCAGGTCAAACTTGATGTTATGCCCTACTTTGACCTTTTGGGGGTGCTCCAACAGTGGACGCATGCCGTCCTTGATCTCCTCTGCCGTCAGATCATGGTGGAGGTGCTGCGACAGCAGGGGGAGGTAGTAACCCTCTCCTGCTTTGGGGGATATCGCAAAACCGATGGGACGGTCATTCACGATATCCAAACCCGTGGTTTCGGTGTCAAAGGCAAAGCTGGGAGCGGTTTGCAGCTCGTTCAGCAGCTGTTGAAAGGCGTCCCGTGTGTTCACCAGGTGATAGTTGCCGGCCTTGGAGGAGGTTGAGTCAGCCGGCTTGTCCGCCACTGCAGATGAGGCCTTGGCACCTTCAGCGATCCATCCCTCCACCTTTTGGGCGAGGGAGCGGAATTCCATGTCATGCATCAACTGCAGCAAGTCCCTGGACCTAAGGTTGATGTCGGGATGACACTCAAATTCATGCAGATCGTGGTGGATGGTGGCATCGGTTTTGATGGTCACCAGCTTCTGGCAGAGATAGGCCAGATCCCTGTTTTCCTTGAGGGCGGTATGCTGCCGCTTGTTGGTGATTTTATCGAGATTGTCGTAGATGCCGTCTAGACTGTGATAAGTCTGGATCAGGGCGGCGGCTCCTTTTTCCCCGATGCCGGGAACCCCCGGCACATTGTCCGAGCTGTCACCGATCAGGGCCAGGATGTCGATCACCTGATGGGGAGATACCCCGAACTTTTCCCGTACCTGATCACTGCCGATGATTTGCACCTCTCCCCCTTTTTTAGGGGAATAAAGACGGATATGATGATTCACCAGCTGCATGAAGTCCTTGTCGCCAGACACGATAAAACACTCCATGCCCTCCTTCTGGTGCTGTTTGACCAGGCTGCCGATCAGATCGTCGGCTTCCAAGCCAGGTTCCTTCAGGGTTTTCAGGCCCAAGGCGTCAAACAGGCGGTAAAGATATGGGATCTGAACCGCCAGCTCTTCCGGCATGTCCTTACGGTTGGCTTTGTATTCCGGGTAAAGATCGTGGCGAAAAGTCTTTTCTTTGGAATCGGTGGCAATTACCAGATAATCGGGCTTGGCCTCTTGAATCAGTTTGAGCAGAAAAACCGCGCTGCCATAGACCGCTGATGTGGGCTGACCGCCGGATGTGGTGAGCTGGTTGGCCCCAAAGGCATGAAAGTTGCGGAAGGCCATGGCCATCGCATCGACGACAAATAGGCGTTTTGCGGTCATATCGGGACCCTGCTGCATAAAATTTAACCAATGGCAATGTCTGCCGAGTCGGAAGATTATCGGGATTGGGGGCGGGTGTCTGCAAAAATCCGGGTTGGGTTCTTAGGATTTTCCCATGCCTTGATTGCTATCATGTTTCGTTTTAGTTACTATGATAAGACGCAAAATTTGGAGGCCGTGGTTGTCTATGAGTGAATTCGCCGAAATCAAAATTGATGGTAAAACCCATAAACTTCCGGTGCTGACGGGAACCAAAGGTGAAAAAGCCCTTGATATTTCGAATCTGCGCGCCGAATCCGGTTACATCACCCTCGACAACGGTTACGGCAACACCGGATCCTGCACCAGCGATATCACGTTTATCGATGGGGACAAGGGCATCCTGGAATACCGCGGCATTCCGATTCAGGAACTGGCGGAACACTCCACCTTTGTGGAAACCTCCTACCTGCTGATTTATGGTAAATTACCGACAAGGACGGAGTTATCAACCTTTAGTGAAAAACTGACCCGGCACTCCCTGATCCATGAAGATATGCTTCGCTTCTACGATGGTTATCCCTCCACAGCGCACCCAATGGCTATCCTGTCGTCTATGATCTGCTCTCTTTCCAGTTATTATCCGGAATATCTGGATCCGATGGATGAGGACCACCGCAACCATTTGATTCCACGAGTGATATCCAAAATCCGCTCCATTACCGCTTATGCCTACAAAAAATCGATTGGCCAGCCGGTGATCTATCCGAAAAACTCTCTGTCATACTGCGCCAACTGGCTCTACATGATGTTTGCCGTTCCCTCGGAAGCCTACGAGGTGGATGAGGATATAGTGAAAGCTCTCAATACCATCCTGATCCTGCACGCGGACCATGAGCAAAACTGCTCCACCTCTACCGTTCGCTTGGTGGGATCGTCCGATGCCAACTTGTTTGCGTCTATCGCCGCCGGCGTCTGTGCGCTTTGGGGACCCAAACATGGGGGCGCCAACCAGGCGGTGGTGGAGATGTTGGATGAAATCCGCAAAAACGGTGGGGATGTGAAACGAGCCATCGCTGCGGCTAAAGACAAGTCCAGCAACTTTAAACTGATGGGCTTTGGGCACCGGGTGTACAAGAACTACGATCCGCGGGCTGGCATTATCAAAAAACAATGTGACATCCTGCTGGCGAAAAAAGGCGTTAAAGACCCATTGCTGGATATCGCCAAACGCCTGGAAGAGGAAGCTCTGAAAGACCCATATTTTACGGAGCGCAAACTGTATCCCAACGTCGACTTTTACTCCGGTGTGATCTACCGGGCGATGGGTATCCCCACCAATATGTTTACCGTGATGTTCTCCCTGGGGCGATTGCCGGGGTGGATAGCGCAGTGGCGTGAGATGATGATCGGTGGCAACGCCCGCATCGGTCGGCCCCGTCAGATTTACACTGGTCCGGTTGGACAGCATTACACGCCGGTTCATGAGCGCGGGTGATGCCTTGCCTTCGTATTGGCTGATGAAAACGGAACCCGATGTTTTCTCCTATGACGATCTGGAGCTCCGTCCTGGGCAGACGGAACATTGGGACGGTGTCCGCAATTATCAGGCCCGCAATTTCATGCGGGACCAGTTTCGTATCGGTGACCAGGTGCTTTTTTATCACAGCCGCACGAATTCCCCCGGAATTGTGGGCATTGCGGAGGTGGTGAAAGAAGCCTATCCCGATCCTTCCGCCCTGGATCCTAACAGCTCATACTTCGATCCCAAGTCCGCAACTTTGGGGCAGTCCCGCTGGGTGATGGTGGACGTGCGGGCGAAAAAGCGTTTTGCCAGAGCCGTGACTTTGGAGGATATGCGTCGGGAGCCTCGTCTGGCTCAGATGCTGGTGCTGCAAAAGGGGCAGAGGCTTTCCATTCAACCGGTGAGTGAGGCTGAATGGGACGTGATAAGCCGTCTGAGTTGCCAGTAGTTCTCGTTATAGAGTCAGGGAAATACCGAATTTCAGATAGGTGCTTTTGATCAGGGGTGATAGTGCCGGACGATCCCCGGTGTCCACCAGACTGGCTTTCTTTTGATCCAGGGCCAAGCCACTGGGGACTGCCACCATGCTATCTTCCCGTAGGCGGGATTTGTCCCAATTGCTCCAAAACTGCTGATAGGACATGCCAACGATCCAGCGAACGGTGTCAGACAGCGGTGCCATCATGCCACCCTCGTATTCGGTGAAATTACCGGATATCCCTTTATAGGCCGATGATGCAAAACTCTCGGGGGTACTCTCCTGCCGCACGGCTCGGGTGCTGCTCTTGCCGGTGATCAGGCTGGCGTATATTTCAGAGCTTTCCGGATCGTCCGCGAATATGCGGCGACTCAACACCAGGCCACCACCGATCATGCGGCTTTCCATATTGAACAGGGTTTTACGCTCGGAGGTCGAGCTGTTGAATGTGGCCACCCATTGTTTGGCTTCCAGCTTTGGGCGGGCCCACCACCCCTGGCCTATGGCAAAGGGCAGGGTTGCCCCGAGATTGATCCCTGTGGCCTGATCAGCCTTTTGATTGTCCCACTGGGAGGTGCCCACAGTCGGAGCCAGCCAAATTTCCGCACCGAACGCTCGGGAGGTCATAAATGCTCCCGCGATCCCCATCAAGGCAGCCCAAATTATAAAAATTATTTTCATAATGTTAATCCATATTTAAAATTACCAACGAGTTTTAATAGAATTCGGTTGACGTGTAAATATAAAATAAAAATACAAATAAATTTAGTTGGTTGGATTTCTGTTGATGCTTCGATGCCACACCGGCCTTGGATAGGGACGTCGCGGAGGCAGGTGGGTCGAATGCTAGGCTTCGGCGGTGAGGAGGTGTGTGATTTTTTTGGGCTCACCCTTTACAAATAAAACTGTTTTCGCTTTACTCTTAAGTATGGACGTTTTTTGCTGTGGGTGCGGAATCCTTGAATCAAACCCGTGATTTGAGTGTGATGGAGAGCTAAGGAATGTGGAAAATATTTAACATAGAATCGGGAAAAATCTTAAAAGCAGGATTTGATGACGAGGATACCGCCAAAGAATGGCTGGAAAATCGTGACGTCGCCGCCGTTGAGGATTTTGCCATCGAAGAGATGGATCAGGATGAAGAAGAAGAGTGGCGGGAAAATGGTGGCGATGAGGACGAGGAAGACGTGGCGGACGACGATGAAGACACCTACGACCCCAAGGAATTTGGGGATGACGACCTCATGGGCGGTGGCTACGATGAAGACGACGACGAAGAGTCGGAAGATGAGGGTGACGATTACGAAGAAGAAGATGAAGACTAGATTTTAAGTATTCGCATTAAAAAGCCGCATCCACTGTGATGCGGCTTTTTATATTCAGAGGTCATAGAGAAACTCATCACCGCAGCAGGGACTCGATCGTTTTTTGCAGTTGGTGCAGCGCCCACTCCAGTTCCGACTCTGATGTGGTCAGCGGTGGCACTAGGTAGATCGTATTACCCAGAGGTCGCAGGAACAGGTTAAATCGTTGAGCCGCGGTGGCAATCGTGGTGGCGTCCGCACTGAAATAATGACCCAGACCACTGTCTCTCAATTCAAAGGCCAGAATACCCCCCATGGCACGAGGATTGGCGAGACAAAGGCTGGTTGAATAGCTGTTGATCCAGTCAAGAAAAGCTTTCTCTATCCGTCGACAATTGGTCAAGACGTCATCCTGCGCATAGATATCCAGTGTTGCCAGTGCTGCGGCGCAGGCAATGGGATTGGCGGTGTAGGAATGTCCGTGCAGGAGGGCCTTACTCTTGTCTTCCGCCAGAAAGGCTTCATAAATCGGAGCTTGAGCCAGGGTGATCGCCAAGGGGAGATTGCCACCGGTGAGTCCCTTGGCCATGCACAGGATGTCTGGGACAATGTCGGCTTTTTGCGCCCCGGTCATGAAACCCAATCGACCCATACCGGTAAACACCTCGTCGAAGATCAGGGGAATTTTGTAGTGGCGGCAGAGTTCTGCCAATTTTTGCAACCACAGTAGCGGTTGCATGGTCATGCCGGATGCCCCCTGGACCCAGGGTTCAATGATGACTCCCGCCAAAGTTGTGTGATGCTGTGCAAAGAGCTGTTCCAGTTCGCGGACACGTTCCGGTAGGGCATCAATTCCCCGCGGGCATACCGCGGATGGATGATGGGTCACCTGCGGGGCTGTCACGGTGCGAAAGAGCAGTGGTTCAAAGGCCTGGTGAAAACCGCTGCTGCGACCCACCGCCATCGCCCCAAACGTATCGCCATGGTAACTTCCGGCAAAATCCATCAGCAGCGTGCGCTGGGACTGTCCGCGGTTATGCCAGTATTGCACCACCATCTTCAGAGCCACTTCCACTGCTGTGGAACCGTTGTCGGAATAGAAGACTTTGGCAAACCCGCCATCGATGGACTCCAGCAATCGGCGGGCCAGCGTGGCGGCACCCGCATGAGCGGTGCCGGCAAAAAGCACGTGATCGAGGCGGGCCTGTTGTTGTGCCATCGCTTCACGGATCTCGCGCCGCCCATGTCCCACCGTATTCACCCACCAGGAAGAAGTGCCGTCAAACAGTCGGGTGCCATCGGTGGTTTCCAGCCATACCCCCTGAGCCCGAGCCAGCGGTAGCGGGGGTGACTGGGTGCGGTGTTGGGTATAGGGGTGCCAGCAGTAAGCGGTGTCATCCGCCAGCCAGGGGGCTGAGTCTGTGCGATCGTAGTGCTTCTGCATCGCATTGAGCAGGAATTGCCCCAGTCGGAGGGCCTCGCTCGGTGATTCGTCGCTGGTGGCAAGGTCTGTCGGTGGCAGAGTCAAAAACGCCATGTCCGGAAACATACGTTGCAGGCTTCGGAGATTGGCCGCATGGGGCTCACCGTTCAACACCACCCCGAGGACTGGAAGGTTATGTCCTTTCAGTCGATGAAGGGTCAGTGCGGTGTGATTCAGAGTGCCCAAGCCGGATCGTGCCACCAACAGAACCGGACATCGGGTGGCTAAGAGCACGTCCAACCAGGTTTCATTTTTTTCGTTGAGGGGTACTTCCAGCCCGCCGGCCCCTTCCACAAGGGTGATGGTCTGGGAGGCATCGGAGGGCCATTCAGCAAGAATCCCTGGTATGGCGGGGGCTGTTGCTCCCTCATGGGCCGCTGCCTGGTCCGGGGACGCCGGAAGGGCATAAGACCATCCAGTCGGGCGTATGGTCAGCGCATCACCTCCCCATCGACGCAGCACTGCTTCATCCGGCGCGGCATTGCCGGTTTGCACTGGCTTCCAATAAAAAACATGCGGGAAGAGATCAGACAAACCGCGGGCCAGCAGGGTGGCAACATGGGTTTTACCCACATCGGTGTCGGTGCCAAGAATGAAAACCGAGGAAGAGGGAGAAGAGATCACAGCAGCAGCCCCCGTGCCGTTGAAAAGACCTGAATGATCCGCTCAACAT